>JAKFXM010000030.1 GCA_021731385.1 Methanobacteriota archaeon | reverse complement strand
TAAGATTAAGGAGAAATGGCACAGAGATATTCAGATTTTTTTTCCATGCATAAAACCCCTTATTTAGTATTTCCTCTAATTTTTCAGGCATTAAGATAATTATTCTACTAAATAAATATAAATCGCAACAAGAAATTTACGAAGTAAATTTGTTGGCTATTATAATATGATTTTCCAAAGGAAAATCATAGCTACGAAACTCTTTATCCGACACCTTTGGTGTGTGGCTGAGAGGCGACACAACCGAGCCTCAAAGGCTCGGGTGTGTGTCAGAGGCGAAGCCTCTGCCACAAGCCTCTCAGACACGTGTCAGAGCGACTTTGTCGCTCTGCCACATCGGAGCTATGAATTTGCTATGCAAATTCATATTAGAGTTTCGTATAACTTTCTAATTGGGCACAAAAATTTCTTTTTAGGAAATTTTTCTTGTAAAATGATTGAAATCAAAAACCACACTTCAGGGACTCACCGGTCGGGGGGGAAGAATCTTACGAAGCTAAAACTGCGAGGATGAATTCTGTTCTCCTATTATTTATTTGAGTCCAGATATATACCTCTAAAACAGGATGATGAATGCGAGATCTAAGATTTGGATTGAAAAGGATGGGGAGCCCGTGTTTGGGGATGGGAGGGCAGCTATCCTGGAGGCAATAGACGGGCTGGGTTCGATAAAGAAAGCCGCTAAGAAGATGAATATGTCTTATCGTCATGCCTGGGGGGAGATTAGGTTGATGGAGGAGCGTATAGGATTCAAATTGCTTGAGACACGGGTTGGAGGTATTAGGGGGGGAGGCGCCGTACTTACAGGTGAGGGCAAGGAATTCCTGAGGAGATATTATATGTTCAGGGACGGGATAAATAAGCTGGTTGATGATAGGTTTGAGGAATTTTTTGGTTTCTAGGTTGATTTTTATGGCGTTATGTCTAAATAAGTATAACGCTTTTGGAGGTTCGAGAGGATGAATGGTAAAATTTTAAGGGTAATTGCAGGTATTATGTTTATTGTGTTGATTTGTGGATGCACTTCAAATGACGGCAAGAAGGTGCAACTATCAGTATTCCATGCAGGAAGTCTATCAGTTCCTTTCGAGGAGATGGAGAATGAATTTGAAAAAACACACCCGAACGTTGACGTGCAAAGAGAGGCAATGGGGAGCGTGGAAACAATAAGGAAGGTCACGGAACTGGGCAGGGAAGCCGATGTTATAGGATCGGCAGACTACAGCCTGATAGAGACAATGATGTTTCCGGAACATGCTAAATGGTATGCTGCATTTGCAAAAAACCAGATGGTGATAATATACACTAATAAAAGCAAATATTCCGGGGAAATAAACAGAGACAACTGGTATGAAATCTTAACGGGGGCGGGTGTTGAAATAGGACACTCTAATCCAGATACCGACCCGTGTGGATACAGGTCTCTTATGACCTGGCAGTTGGCTGAGAAACACTACGATAAACCGGGTTTATATGAAAAATTGAGCAGGAATGCACCGGAAAAGAATATCAGACCAACGGAAACGGATTTGATGGCACTGTTGGACACGGGGGAACTTGACTATGTTTTCATCTACAGGTCTATTGCAGTGCAGCATGGTTACAGGTTTATCGAACTTCCACCAGAGATAGACCTGGGTGATTTGAGATATGCCAACTTCTACAAGACAGTGAATGTAACACTATCTGATGGAACTACACAGAAAGGAAACCCTATTGTCTATGGAGTAACAATACCGGAAAACGCCCCCAACAGGGGGCTGGCGGTTGAGTTTGTAAGGCTTTTACTTAGCGACAAGGGTCAGCAGATTATGGAAAAAAGCGCACAAGTGCCAATTAACCCGGCGATAACAAACGATAAAAGTAGAGTTCCTGAGGAGATTAAAGACCTGGTTGTAGAATGATGAAAAGCGAACTAATGCTGATATTCTTCGCCCTTATGGGATTCTTCAGTATAGTCTTTATAGCGCTGCCCCTGTTGAATATGATCCTCCTTGAAAGCCCCTCAAGTCTTCTAAAGACCCTACAAGACCCGAAGGTTAGGGATGCAATCTGTTTGAGTATCTACGCAGCCTTTTTAACTACGGTAATTGCATTCATTTTCGGGGTTCCGCTGGCGTATTTACTGGCAAGAATTGACTTTACAGGTAAGAACATTGTTGAGAGCATCATTGACGTACCTATTGTAGTCCCACATGCCGTGGCTGGTATCGCATTGCTTACACTGTTCGGGAGATCCGGCTTGGTCGGAGAGCCCCTGAGTTTTTTCGGAATACGCTTCGGCAGCACATTGCTTGGGATAATGGTTGCGATGCTTTTTGTCAGTTCTCCGTTTATGATTAATTCTGCCAGAGATGGTTTTAAGGGGGTTGATCCGAGGTTGGAGTATGTTGCCCGCACATTGGGGGCTTCGAGGTGGCAGTCTTTTCTGAGGATTTCTTTTCCCCTGGCATTCCGGAACATTCTCACTGGTTGTGTTTTAACCTGGGCCCGGGCGATAAGCGAGTTCGGTGCTGTAATTATTATAGCATATTATCCAATGACCGCTCCCGTGTTGATATATGAAAGATACCTCTCTCTTGGATTGGACTCATCAAGACCAATCGCAGTACTCCTGCTCCTGGCTTGCTTGGCAATGTTTATAGTTCTCCGCATGATAACTAGAAAATGATTAGCATCAGGAACTTATCAAAGGAATGGGGGGATTTTGGTTTAAGGGACATAAACCTGGAGATCAAGGGCAACGAATATTTTATCATCATAGGCCCGACAGGGGTAGGGAAAACCCTGCTCCTCGAGTGTGTTGCCGGGCTTCATTATCCTGACCGGGGCAGGGTGTTTATAGGCAACAGGGATGTTACAGACCTTCCTCCAGAGAAACGGAATATCGGTTTTGTTTATCAGGATTACCTGCTTTTCCCGAACATGAATATCAGGGATAATATAAAATTCGGATTGAGATTCAAAAATTTTTCAAAAAATGAAATTGACGAAAAAATAAAAAAAGTCTCGGAATTACTGCAAATTTCACACCTTCTTGACAGAAATCCAAAAACCCTGAGCGGCGGCGAGCAACAGAGGGTAGCACTTGCAAGAGCCTTAGTCATAGAACCAAGGGCACTGCTCCTTGACGAGCCCTTAAGCGCCCTTGACCCCGGAATAAGGAGAATCCTTCAGGAAGAACTTAGAGAAATTCATAAGAAAATAAAAACAACAACAATCCATGTGACGCATAATTTTGATGAAGCAATTTCGCTTGCAGACAGAATTGCAGTAATGAGTAATGGAGAAATTCTTCAGGTCGGGAAACCGGAGGAGATATTCAGAAAACCAATTTCAGAATTTGTAGCGGATTTCACAGGGATTGAAAATATCTTTAATGGAATTTCAGAAATTGACGGGGGGATTGCAAAAATTAAAATTAATAATGTCCAAATTTATGCAATAACCCCGAAAACAGGAAATGTCCGATTTTCCATTCGACCTGAGGAGATAACACTATCAAAGATGATGTTTGGGTCAAGTGCGAGAAATACATTCAGGGGAAAAATTCTGGGGATTGCTGATAAAGGCCAGTTGGTCAGGATAGTTGTTGATATAGGAATCCCTCTTGCAGTCTTAATCACGCGTGGCTCCTACGAAGGTATGAGGTTAAGCCCAAATGCAAATGTCTATGCCTCCTTCAAGGCAAGCGGGGTTCATGTTTTCTAACAACGCTGTTCTTTCAAAAAGGAAAATGCTGGTGAAAAAAAGAATTGCCGACAGGTAAATTCGATTGAAGTTAGATATGTTCTTTGACCCGAATTAGTCTATAATGCTCGGGCGAGTGTCTGAGCCAAAGGCTTAGCGCATCTTTACAAAAGGTAATGGAAATAGAAAAAAAATATTACACTACTAAATTAAGATAAAATTTCTTTATCACAATATTCTTTAAACAATTTTTGTAAATGTTTTACTTTTTCTCCCACGGCCTGGATAACTTTTTTGCTTTTTATATTTTTAAGCACTTCATCAATCATAGCGGCTATAAGAGCCATCTCCGGCTCCTTCATTCCCCTTGTCGTAACGGC
>JAKFXM010000204.1 GCA_021731385.1 Methanobacteriota archaeon | reverse complement strand
ACTGATTAGGTCATTCGAGGAAGGCACCACTTTAACTGAGCGAATCGTTTGGAGGGCAGATTTAGAAAATAAACAACTCCGACCTAAAGGTCGGAGTATTTGTCTGATTTGCAAAGCAAATCAGACACGTGTCTGAACCTGAAAGGTTCAGCCACATCCTTGCGAGTTTGTAATGAACCTTAAAGAAATCCAAAAACTTGAGAAAAGGTATTATGCAAATACATTCACAAGGCTTCCCGTAGCAGCAGTTAGAGGGAAAGGAATGTACCTGTATGACATAAACGGCAGGAAATACCTGGATATGTTTGCGGGAATTGCCGTGAGTTCTTTGGGACATTGCCATCCAGAGGTTGTTAAGGCAGTACAGAAACAGTCAAAAATCCTGATTCATACATCAAACTGGCTTTATACCCTCCCGCAGCTGGAGCTTGCTGAACTGTTGGTAAAAATTACGGGCATGAAAAAGGCCTTCATAACAAACAATGGAAGCGAGGCTGTAGAGACTGCTATAAAACTTGTAAGGAAAATTACAGGAAAAAAGGAAATCATCGCAATGGAGAATTCATTCCATGGCAGAAGCATGGGTGCGCTGAGCGTTACATGGGATGAGAAATACAGAAAGCCGTTTGAGCCATTAATACCCGGGGTAAAATTCGTTAAATTTAACAATATTGAAGAGATTGAAAATTCAATAACAAAGGAAACCGCAGCAGTAATAGTTGAGCCGATACAGGGCGAGGCTGGTGTAATACTCCCTGATGATGATTATCTAAAGGAAGTTCGGAAAATTACAGAAGAAAATGAAATTCTACTGATTCTTGATGAGATTCAGACAGGTTTCGGCAGGACAGGGAAATTATTTGCCCAGGAGCACTACAGGATAAAGCCGGATATAATGTGCATGGCGAAGGGTATAGGTTCCGGATTTCCCGTTGGTGCTACCGTATTCAGGTGCGATGACTTTAAGCCGGGAGAACATGGCGGTACCTATGTTGGAAATCCCTTGGCTAGTGCAGTTGCAAAGACCGTAATAAAGACAATCTTAAAGGAGAAATTAGTAAGAAATTCTGAAAGAATCGGGGATTACCTTCTCAAAAATTTGAAAAACAGGGGATTAAATGCCCATGGCAAGGGTCTTATGATAGGCATTGATGTTAAGAATGGCGAAAAAACCGCTCTGGATTTAATAAAAGAGAAAATCCTGACAATCTACTCAAAGAATACCGTAAGGGTTCTGCCACCACTGATTATTGAAAGGAAGCATGCCGATGAATTTCTGTCTGCGGTTGATGAGGTTTTGTGCTAATCTGCCTATTTATAAGTTAGGAATACCTAAATTATACTGTGATTACTGCAAGTATTGAGGAGTATCTTGAGGCAATATACCGCCTGATTGAGAAGAAAGAGAAGATTACAACAACAAACATCTCCAAACTGCTTAAGGTATCCCCGCCGAGTGTGACTGAGATGCTGCAAAGGCTCGATAAAGAGGGTTACCTGAAATACGAGTCTTACGGCGATATTAGTCTAACCAAAAGGGGCAGGGACATAGGGAAGACTGTAGTCAGGAGACATCGCATAATAGAGGGATTCTTGGAGAGACTTGGGTTACAAATGCATAGAATACATGATGAAGCCTGCAGATTAGAGCATGCAATTTCTGATGATGTTGAGAAGGCAATTGATAAGGATATCGGCTATCCTGAGAAATCACCAACAGGAATGCAGATACCAAGAGCCAAGAAAATAAAGCCGGTTATTGATCTAAAAAGTGGGGAGAAGGGGGTTGTTGTTGAGATAAAAGGAGGTAAAGGCATTGTTCAAAGGCTTTTAGACATGGGATTAACACCCGGTAATGAGATAAGGGTGACAAAATCATTACCTTCTGGCCCTATAGAAATCCTTGTAAGGGGTTCCAGATTAGCTATCGGTAGGGGGATTGCAATGAAAATCCTTGTAGAGGTTAAATAGGGATAATGGAAAAAATCAGAATTGCACTGGCGGGGAATGCAAATGTTGGCAAATCTGTAATATTTAATTATCTGACGGGCTTACACCAGCACATTGCCAATTGGCCAGGAAAGACTGTGGAAAAGGCAGAGGGCACACTTGTTTTTAAGAATTATACAATAGATGTAATTGACCTTCCGGGGATATACTCCCTTTCTACCTTTTCTATGGAGGAATTAATCTCCAGGGAGTATATTGCGGTTGAGAAGCCGGATATAGTGATAAATGTAATTGATTCAGCCGTTCTTGAAAGAAACCTTTTCTTTACAATCCAACTGCTTGAGTTGGAAACCCCGATGGTAATTGCACTGAATCAAATTGATCTGGCAAAGAAAAGGGGCATAACGATAGACCATGAAGGATTGGGGAGATTATTGGGTATTCCGGTGGTCCCGACTGTAGCAATAACCGGAACAGGCATTCATGAAGCGTTAGAGGAAGCATTATGTATTGTGGAGGGAAACAGGGGGAAACCAGTTGCAATAAAATACGGCAAGGAGATAGAGGAAAGGATAGAGAAGATAAAATTGCTGTTATCCGGAATTAAAATTGCATATCCGACCCGCTTTGTCTCGATAAAACTTCTTGAAGGGGATGATAAGATAATAAATATCATTGAGAGAATTAATCCTGCAATCGTATCCAGGGCAAAGGAATATGCTTCGGAAATAGAGAAAATTCATGGAGAATCATGTTCTACAGTAATAGCATCCGAGAGATACAATGTTGCAAACAAGATTACGGGAGAATGTCAGCAGATTGTTTCACCGGAAAAACCTGCACTATCAGAGAGATTGGATGCAATTACAACCCACAGGATTTTCGGATATGTAATAATGGTCGCTGTGCTGTTCTCTGTATTCTTTTCGATATTTACTTTTGGTAATTATTGCTCTGCCCTCTTGGGCGACCTCCTCGATGGCGTTAAAATAGGCATTGAAAATGCGCTCGGGTACAACATGTTAACAGAATTGATTTCAGGCGGAGTTGTAGAGGGTCTAATCGCCGGGATAACGATAGTACTGCCCTACATCGTTCCTTTCTACATTATACTTGCGCTCCTTGAAGATTCCGGCTATCTCACAAGAATTGCATTTTTGATGGACTCCCCTATGCACTATATCGGATTGCATGGAAAGGCATTCATCCCATTGATGCTCGGTTATGGCTGCAATGTACCGGCATGCCTTGGGTGCAGGATAATGGAGCGTCATAGGGAGAGACTACTTGCCGCATTCGTTTCAACGCTTATACCCTGTGCCGCACGTACTGTTATAATCCTCGGTTTGGTTGGAACTTTTGTGGGTATGAAATGGGCACTGCTGCTGTACATCATTGACCTGGTGATAATTTTCGCGCTCGGGAGGATTGCATTTCGCATTCTTCCGGGTGAACCAGTCGGTTTGATAATGGAGATGCCTTCCTACAAGATGCCATCACTTGGAACCGTGCTCAAGCAAACATGGTTTCGGGTTAAAGATTTTATATACATTGCATTTCCACTGATAGTTATCGGAAGCCTTGCACTCAAAGTTTTAGAAGTTAGCGGATTACTGTATCCTGTTGAAACCTTTCTGAGCCCAATAACTGTAGGCTGGCTTGGACTTCCTTCCATCGCCGGGGTTGTGCTTATATTTGGAATACTCCGCAAAGAATTGACTCTTGTTATGCTTGCATCCTTCTTTGGAACGACGAATTTCGCAGCATTTCTAACACCTATACAGATGATTGTTTTTGCTCTGGTGACTATGCTTTATATACCATGTCTGGCAACAATAGCCGCATTGGTCAAGGAATTCGGAAAGAAAGCAGCATTTTACATAACGATATCAGAGATAATCTTCGCTATATTCATAGGTGGAATTGCACTAAGATTGTTGCTGATGTTCTGGTGAATCTACAGCTCACCAGCCTTTACCTTCTCCTTCAGAGTTTCCCATTCCTCTTTTCTGAGGATGCAGAGGTTGCCCTTCTCCCCGATTTTGACAACATCCCCGTCAATCTCCACAACCGGGCAGCAGCTCTTACCCCCGCATAGACTTACTACCTGCATTTTCATCATATAATTAT
>JAKFXM010000121.1 GCA_021731385.1 Methanobacteriota archaeon | reverse complement strand
TATGCAAGAAAAAGAACAAAACCGCTTTCTGACATAGATGTAGCCGTTATAGTCAAAAATCCGGATAAGAATATAGAGGCGGATATAGCGAGTTTATCCTCAAACACTATTGATGTTGTAAATTTTCATAGATTACCCCTGTATATACAATTTGAGGCACTAAAATATGGAAAATCACTCTTTGTAAAAGATAAGGGATATTTTTCAGAAATTAAAATGCGGGTGCTAAAGGAATACCTTGAAATGTCGCATATCTATGAAAGAATGAGAAAAAGGGTGTTAGCATGATAAGATTAACCTCAATTATATCAAGGATAGAAAGACATGGAACAAGGGCAAGAGAACTTGGCAAACAAGATTTGTCTGATTATCTTGTTTTCAACTCTCTTGCAATGGAGTGTTTCCAAGCAGTGAATTCTGCAATAGATTTGGCAGAGTTAATTGTTTCAGAGAAAAATTTAGGATTTCCAAGTAACTACAGAGAGATATTTGAATTGTTACATGAAGCAAAATTGATAGGTAAGAAAACATCAGACGATATTAAAAGGCTTGTCTTCCTGAGAAATTTGATCTCTCATGAATATTACACTATAACACAAAAGGAGTTAAAAGAAATGGCAAATCTCTTGGGTTGTCTGGATGAATTAATAGAAAGTGCCAAAAGGATAGGCAGGGGATAAATTGGGCAAGGTAATAGCAGTCTCTGGAAAGGGAGGGGTTGGCAAGACGCTTGTATCTGCATTGTTAATAAAATATCTAATTGAATCCGGGAAAAATAGGATATTGGCAATCGATGCAGACCCGGATTCAAATCTTGCAGAATCCCTTGGGGTGGAATTCAAGAAGACGATAGGGGATTTGAGAGAGGAGATAACTGAATTAAAAAATCTTGCAGGTCTTGAAAAGAAGAAGTATTTAGATGCAAAGGCATTTGAGATTACGGTTGAGACCGAAAAATTTGACCTTATCGTGATGGGCAGGCCCGAAGGGCAAGGCTGTTATTGTGCGATAAACCATATGCTAAGGGATATCATAGACCAAACAACAAAATCTTATGATTATACAGTAATAGATGCTGAAGCCGGCCTTGAACATCTCTCAAGGAGGACAACGCAAAATGTTGACATAATGCTTGTGGTTACAGATGCTTCAAAAAAGGGGCTTCAGACGGCAAAAAGGATCAATGAACTCGCAGGTGAACTTGATATAAAATTTGACAAAATTTATCTTATCCTGAACAGGGTCAAAAAAGAGAGCAGGGAAAAGATGCTTGAAGAAGCAAAAACCACGGGGATTGAAATCATTGGTGAAATTCCTGATGATGGAGAGGTGTTGAATTATGATTTAAATGGAATCCCGCTCATAAATCTTCCAAAAGAATCAAATGTTTGCAAGGAAATTGAAATCATTGGAGGGAAGATCATAAATGAATGAAGAAAAAGAACTAGAAAGGCTCCTAAAGGGTGTAGAAGAACTAGAAATCGAGAATTTTGACATTGAAGCAGAGGAGTTGGAACTGGAATTATTGCCCCGGATTATTTACAGGGCATTGACAAAGGCTGGTGCAGTTTCTCATGTAAGGGGTGAAGAAATCAAAAAATTTCAATTTATCCCGCCAAAGGAGCAGTATCCTGGAAAAATTACGGAGGTCATTGTTGGTGCAACTAAAAATGAAGGGGGTACAAGGGACTACTCCCTGAAAATAGGCGGGGAAACTGCCCCACCATTTTACTTCTTTGAGGGGAATCCGGTAAACAAGCCGGTAATAGCCCATGATATATTTGATATGGCAATAGGGCTTCCGTCAAATGTAAAGCAATTCTATGAGGATGTCATGAACGACCCTGTTGAATGGGCTAAAAAGCAAGTTGATGAATTCAAGGCGGAAGCAATAACACTGCACCTTATAAGTACCGATCCAAATTGGAAGAATACCTCCCCGGATGATGCTGCAGTTGTCGTTGAGGATGTATTAAGGGCTGTAAAGGTTCCGTTGATAATCTCAGGTTCAGGGAATTCGGAGAAGGATCCCGAAGTCTTAGTAAAGGCTGCCGAAGCCGCGTCAGGAGAAAGATGCATATTATCTGCTGTAAGCCCCGGCATGGAATACAAAAAGATTGTTAAGGCTGCAATTGAGCATAACCATAGCATCCTTTCGCTTGTCTCGATGGACCCTTCCGGGATGAAGCAGATGAACAAGAATCTGATAAGAGAGGGGTTAAGTGCCGATCGCATAGTTATGGATCCGGTAACGGGATCTCTCGGTTATGGAATTGAATACACAATTTCAACAATGGAAAGAATCAGGCTCAGTGCATTAAAGGGCGACAAAGATTTGGCAATGCCGATACTCTCTGGAGCATCAAATTCATGGAGTGCGAGGGAGGCATGGCTCGAAGACCAGAGTTTAGGACCAAGGGAATACAGGGGCCCATTATGGGAATCTGTTACTGCAACAATGGCGCTGCTTAGCGGTGCAGACATCTTTATGATGATCCATCCGGGTGCGATAAAGACGGTAAAGAGTTTGATAGATTCAGTTTTTAATAAATCAGAGGAGAAGAATCCGGATTATGAGGATTGGGTGAGGATATGATTCCGAACTATCGGAAGGATGAATAAAATGAGGGGAGTTTAGAGTATATCGGAACTCAGGTTCTGATATACCGCCAAATTGTAGTTATATCAGAACTTTTGTTCTGATATAGGTTGTTAGACGAAATTGATTTTTGGGCTAATTTATGAAATATTTTTATAGATGACCATTCAATTAATTTAGAAAGGCGGTGAAATTATGACAAAAAAGAACATAATCATTTTTAGTTTAATAGTCGTCAGTTTGGTGGGTTTAATTTTATTAACAGGATATACTAAACAAACCGAAAAAGAAATTTCTAAACAACCAGCTAAGGAACCTGAAGCAGAAGTTGTTGGTATTGATTTAAATGAGGCTCGGAGGGCTGCCGAGGAATACCTTGAATTGGAAAAGAAGAAAGACTATGAAGGACTTTTAAGTATGTTCTACAGACTTCCTGATTATGATCAATCTAAAATAGAAGAAGAACATAGAATTTTTATCGAAATAATGAAAATCTATAATGAAGAATTAGGAGACATCGTTGAATATAGTTATAAAAGCTATGAGTGGCAAAGTGTCAGACACTGGACATCGGGTAAAACAGAGCCTGCCTCTTTAACTCTTATCTATGAAGTAGAATATACGAAGCACGCGGTTGATAGAACTATAACAATAGTAAAAGAAGGCGATAAATTAAAGGTAGAAAAATTTGGGATGAGGGGTCCATTGTCATGGGAAATACAACAAAAAATAATGGAATCATTAAGGAAATAAAAAATGTTAGAAAAAACTAAAAAACCCTTGATTGAAGCCACTGGAGGAATCCATATTGGCGAAAGTTTTATGAAATCTTTTCAAGCTTCTTGGCCTTTTGGTAAGATTGAAATTTACGAGGACATTATTGTGTTAAAAGTACAATATACACCTAACTTCATTCTAGAACTCTTCAAATTGGCTGGGAAACTCCCTGGAATGATAGGAGCACACAAAGAGATACCAAAAGAAATCCATTTACAGGATAATGAAATTAAAGGTTACAAAGAAAAAGATGCAAAGATTATGGGGTATGGTATTACATTTATCCACACCAATAATCAATACCCGCCATTTTTACAAATTTGGATTTCTAAAAACAAGGCTAAAGAGGTAATTGGTTATCTTAATAACAAAGGAATATTCAAGATGGGGTAGCCCAAAATCAACTCAAAAATTCTTTCAGAATTTTTGCCCTTCGGGTCGTCTAACAGCGGCTAAAAGGCTTCGCTCAAATTGCCCTTCAGGCAACTTCTTTTATCCGCGAGCCGTTAGCCGAAATGTCGCTTCGCTCCATTTTGGATAATGTCCGCGGCTCGCCAGCTGTTTTCCTTGTGTCGCTTCGCGCCACTTCGGATAACATCGCCTATGCGAAATGTCTCTGATTTCGCTTCGCTCATCAGAGCCACTTCGCACGAGCCGCGGACATTAAGTGAAATTCCAAACCCTGCCTTTAAAAAGCAAAGTTTATATATTACTACT
>JAKFXM010000095.1 GCA_021731385.1 Methanobacteriota archaeon | reverse complement strand
ACTATTTAAATGTATCTGGAGAGACTTCGGTTCGAGGGCTTTGCCCTCGAAACTTCGACACCTTTGGTGTCGAATCGTCTCTCCAGAATATATGTCCGAGAGGCTCTGCCTCTCGGCCACATTCCTTCTCTCTGGAGAAAGTTACAGAAGTTTATCGGAAGTTAAGCGAAACCCCTGATTTAGAATATTACTTCCTTGACTCTGAAAAACAAGCCTGTTCGGGTTAAGAAAATTGAGAAAGTCCCCTACTCAGGCAAAATCTACGATGTAGATGTTGAGAACGATATAATCTTAGTTAGGAGATTCAACTCCACTCCAGTCTGGAGCGGAAATTCTGACGGAAGGCATGGCAGGGGGATTCAGTTTGACGGGGTGGATGATTATGTGAATACAACTTATAATGGTAATTTTGGTACTGGAGAATTTACTGTATCGTTTTGGGTAAAGTTGAATACTTTAGCTCCATCTCACCAGAATATTATAGGTAATAGACCCCCACAAATTGGAAATACTTGGTGGGCAGGGATTCTTTCTGATGGAAGTATAAATTTCGATAGCTCGGGTTATCAAATTGTCAGCAATGCTGGGGAGATAACTACTAATGTTTGGTACAATATAGTTTTTACAAGAAATGGAACTACTTTAACTCAATATAAAAATGGAATATCAGTAAAAACAGGAACTCAAGCCAACAACCTTAATGGAGGCACTACACTCGCTATTGGGGCAGAAAATAATGCCGCTGAACCTACAAACGGCACAATCGACGAAGTAGCAATCTACTCCAGAGCCTTATCGGCAGAGGAAATCCAGTACAGATATCAGCTTACATCAGCAGGCAGGACTGGAGTAATCCCGGCAGAGAGGTCTGCAGGAAAATTCAGCACGACGGGAATCTATTTCAGCGGGAAGGATGTGGTGAGGGTTGAGTGGTGAGAATGAATCAAACCGCTAGGTGAAGGAGAAAAAGACAAGAGAGCCAAGATGATAAAGCAAAAACTTTACCTTGATACATCGGTGCCGAGCAGATACCATGACGATAAAAGACCTGAAGAAAAGAGAGTCACTCAGTTATGGTGGAAGAATGAGTTGCCGAAGTATGAAGTGGTTTTATCAGCCGTTACCGTTGAGGAGGTCCAGAAGACAGGGGATTCGGATATTCGCAATAAATTACTTGAGCTGATAAATGATATAAAGGCATTGCCTGTAACTCAGAGTGTGAGAAGATAGCGGATCTATACATAAAGAATAAAATCGTTACGGAGAAGTTGAGAAATGATGCGTTGCATATCGCAATTGCAACTGTAAACGGGATTGACATCTTGGTAAGCTGGAACTTTGTACACATGGTTAATCTCAATACAAGAACTAAGGTAAACGCAATCAACCTGCTTAATGATTATGGAGAGATAAATATTGTAAGTCCATACGAATTAGGAGGCGGTAAATATGTTTGAACACGATCCGATGATGAAGAAACTCCATGAGTGGAGGGAGGAGGAGTACAAGGTTATGAAAAAACTGAGTTTTAAGGAAAGAGAAAAGCTTAGGATGAAGTGGGTAAAGGATGGCTTGAAGGGGACTAATTACAGGATCGTAAATCTTGAGGGCGGGGCATTTAAGATAGTTAAGAGATGACCTCATCTCGGTAATTGACAAATTCCAAATCAACCAAAAATGCAAAACATCAACTTCACAATCGACTCAGTCAAAATCCTTGACAGAGCCTTAACCCAGGAAGAAATCCGGCAGGAATACGAGCGTGGATTAGGAAGATTAAATATCACATTAGCGCAGGAGATTGGAATTCCATTAGATAATTCAATGGTTCTGAACATGCAGTTCAACTCGAATTCCAGAAAATTTCCTTCTGGGAAATTTTTACTGTTCTGTAATTTCAATTACAGAACATCCAGCAACAGGACTTATGATTCTTCCATGAATAATAATGACGGGACTTGCTACGGTGTTACAGGGCAGGTGTGTAATTGGACAAGCGGGAAATTCGGTTCTGGAATTCAATTTGACGGCACAGATGATGTCGTGGTTATTGCATGGTGAGATGGAAGGGGCAAGATAAAGAATTTAATTGGTGATTAAATATGGAATTCAAATTTGCAGGACTGGACTTCATAGAGATCGGGTTGATAATAATGATAGTCCTACTCACAATCTTTTTCATACTAACCTTTATAAAGTGATGAAAATGACACCAAGGGAAAAACTTTCATATGTCTTAATCATATTGGCAATAGTCATAACCCTAATAATGATTATCTGGTATGCTCTAAGTCATTCCCCAACAGATATTCAAACCATAATAGCATTAGTTGTTACCCCCTACCTTTTCATCTTTACTATGTATGAGAGGCTAAACAACAGGATTAACGATAAGTATGATAAATTAAACGATAGGATAACAACAGAAATCTCAGATGTTAGAAAGGACTTTCAAAAGGAATTAGGAGAGATTAAACAAACCCTCGGAAGGATGTGGCTGAGAGCCCGATTGAGCCTACGGCTCAATGGGCCCAATGAGAGCGAAACTCTCATTCGGGCCGAAGGCTCTCAGACACGTGTCTGAATTCCGTAGGAATTCAGCCACATTGAGGGTAAACTAAACAAAGGATGAAGAACAACACAATCAAAAACCGGAGATTAGCACTGACAATCCTCCTAATCCTAATGCTCTCCCTTCCCGCATCAGCACTGAAGCCAACCCCCTCCTCAGGAACTATTGAAGCATGGCTCAATCTCTCAACAGTCTCAAGGAATCACACAATAATCTCAAATTCAGCTTAATATGATTTTCCTATGGAAAATCATAGCTCAGATTTTTCTGAAGAAAAATCTGATAATGTGAAATGAATTTAATCAATAAAAACAAAGAATTTAATGGGTGAATGGGAAATGGGTAAAGAAGAGCTTGAATGGATGTCCAAACATGAAAAAGAGGTTGAGAAATACTCTGGGAAGTGGGTAGCCGTCTTAGCAAAGAGAGGGATAACTGGTAGTGGACGGTCCCCAAAAGAAGCCATAAGGGAAAGCAAGGAAAGATTTCCTGAAAGACCGATGGTAATGAGGGTCCCAAGGAAGGATGAGGAGATGTATATACTATGATCCATGAATTTGATTATTGGGGGATACGAGGCAAGTGGTTCCCGATAATCCCAATTGTAGTTAAGGATATCGAAACCTCTGCTTTGATAGACTCAGGGGCATCGGTTTCAATCTTCCGGCCTGATCTGGCATATGATCTTGGAATCGAAATAGAAACCGGAGATAAAATAATCCTGGAAGGGATTGGAAACAGGATAATCGCCTACCTTCATGACATTCCAGTTTCAGTTGAGAACCGTAACTTCAATTGCAAGATAGGATTTTCGGAGGAGTATACCGCAAGCTTTAATTTACTGGGCAGAGACAATTTCTTCAAGCAGTTCATGATAACCTTTGATGAAGTTCATCGAAAACTGAAACTTGAAGAATTATTCGAAATTCTTTGATTCGACAACTTCGGTTCGAGGACAAGGTCCTCGAAACTTCGATGTATCTGGAGAGACGAAGTCTCCCGAATTAGCGACAAAGTCGCTAATTGGGCCCAATCAGAGCCTTCGGCTCTGATTCGGGCTCCAGAATATATGTCCGAGAAACATAGTTTCTCGGCCACACAGCAAAGCTGTCGAATCGTTGTCGAAGCTTCGAGAGATTTGCTCTCGAATTGAATTTCGAAGCTATGATTTTCCTAAAGGAAAATCATATTAAACCATCCCGAAGAATGAAATCCCCAACCCCGGCAAACAACTCGAACATCCCTAAAAATTAAATGATGATGAATAACAATAATAAAAATAGATTCAGGTTAGCATTCATCTCATTACTATTAGCCCTAATGCTCTCCCTTTCAATCTCATCAGAAAAGCCGAATTCCGCAGAGGGAACGTTCTCAGCATGGATAAATCCAGGCACTGGACTACTGCTGGAAGATTCGGCTCGGCGTTGCAGTTTGACGGGGCGGATCATGAAACCTCATGACATAGGTTTCAAGCTTTTGAAGTCTGCGACTTCAAAATGATTATGTTGATGCTGGGAAT
>JAKFXM010000015.1 GCA_021731385.1 Methanobacteriota archaeon | reverse complement strand
TGTGATGTGAGGCATTATCATGACGGTATATCTTCCCGTTAATTGCCCTTCTTTCCCAATGATAAGAATATTTCTTTCCAGAAATCCATACTTCAAGATTTCTTTCCAGAAATCCATACTTCAAGATTTCTTTCCAGAAATCCATACTTCAAGAAAGGAATTATCAATGAAAAATATCCTTAGACTTTTCGCAACATTTAATGGTCCCCTGATGATAATAGCATCGCTAATAATTGAGGAAAATCTGGTTAAAGCTATTTCCTTTAGGCTGTGATAGGTATCCTCCTCCTCCATTCCTTTACCTCCTTAATCCTTTTTTCCAGATTCTCCCACTCTATTAATTCCTCCCACGCAGGATGCTCCTTTACCTTACCTTCATTAATCTTCTTTTCCAAGTCTGTTGGGCTTTCAACAAGGTATTTCTCCTTCAATTTTTCTATTTCACTAAAAGCCTTTCTAAACTCCCTATCCAAAAAACTCTCTATGCTCTCCTCCAGCAATCTCGTTTCTGAGATTTCCAAATCCTTTGAAATACTCTTTATCAAATATCTTTCCATACTATTATCATCTAGGAATTACACAGATAAAAATCTGTTTCTGTACCACCTGCAGAATTTCTCAAATGCCTTTTTCCTGTGCGAGATTTGATTCTTTAGATTAAAATCCTCTGCAAGTGTTTTTTTGTCGTAATACAAAGTATTACGAGTTAAAATTTTGCGACAAGAAAATTTTGCCATAGGCAAAATTTTGTGTCCAAAAATTCCTTTGGAATTTTTTGGAAGCAAAATTTTTTTACTTTTATCGGGAATGAATATCGGGTCATAACCGAATCCCTCGTTTCCTTTTGGCTTTCTGGCAATTGTGCCATTTAAGATTCCTTTGAATATCTTTACACCCTCTAAATCACAATAACCTATTGCAGATATGAATTCCGCCTTTCTATTCTTTATGTTCTTCATCAATCTGAGAATTCCATCATTTCCAATCTTCCTGAATACAAATGCAGAATAAGGACCGGGAAATCCATTTAACGCATCTATAAAAAGACCGGTATCCTCCACAATTACAGGTTTTTTAATTTTACTAAATACAAAGTTAGCACCATCCTCTGCAATCCTCCCTACATCCTCGTCCCTGATTTCAGAATAAGGAACAGAAATCTGTTTGAATTCTATTCCGAATTCTTTACCAGTTTCATTTCCCTCATGAACCTTGTGCGGGTTTGAGGTTGCAAAAAGAATCCTAATCATCTTAATTTCAAATCGTCCGGAATTCTCTGTCCTGCAAAAATGTCATCAATCGTTTCCCTTTCCCTTATTATCTCTACTGACCTTTCTCTTATCAGGATTTCTGCAGGACGGGGTCTTGAATTATATTGGCTTGACATGCTGAATCCATAGGCGCCAACATCAAATATGGCAATTATATCCCCTTCTCTAACCTCTGGAAGCATCCTATCCCCTGCAAGTATATCCCCCGACTCACAGACATTTCCGGCAATATCGTATCTTTCACTTTGTTCTTCGTTTTCTTTTCCAATAACATTTACCTTATGGTATGCATCATACATTGCAGGCCTTAATAGCGTGTTAAATCCGGCATCAACATTCACGAAATTCTTAGAGGGTGTTTTCTTGACGCCCTGAACCCTACAGAGAAGAATTCCCGCATTACCTACAATGCACCTGCCGGGCTCAAGCCAGAGTTGCGGTTCATAGTCAATTTTCTTGGTCCATTTCTGGATTACAGGAACAACTACCCTTGCCATATCCTCTGGAGATGGTGCACTTTCTCCATGATAAGGTATTCCAAGCCCGCCGCCCAAATCGACAAATTCCAATTCAATACCAAGTTCATTTTTCAATCTAAGAACAAATTCCATAATCCTTTCCGCAGTTTCAGCAAAAACACCTGTATCCATTATCTGCGAACCTATATGAGTATGGATTCCGGCAATTTTTATATTTCCCATCCCCTTTGCAGTTTTGTATGCATTGAATGCAATATCTTTCTCGATATGAATTCCAAACTTGGAGTTCCTCATCCCTGTTGAAATCTTAGGGTGTGTCTTTGGGTCAATTTCTGGATTTATTCTGAATGAAATCCTTGAATTTTTTCCAAGTTCTGTCAGAATATCCCCCAGAAGTTTAAGTTCGTCAATTGAATCTATGTTGATTACTGCCCCTGCATCAACTGCTGTTTTTAGTTCATCCTGACCCTTGCTATTGTTTGTGAATATTATATCTTCTGGCTTTACTCCGACATGAAGTGCTGTCTTAAGTTCACCCGGAGAAACGACATCAGCCCCGGCGCCTTCATTCTGAAGAATTTTGCAGATTGCCAGATTCGTGTTTGCCTTATACGCATAAAGTACCTTTATTCCATGGTATCTGTTCTTGAATGCCCGATAGAAGGTGCGGTAATTTTCCCTTATTCTGCATTCATCATAGACATAAAGAGGGGTTTTGAATCTGTTTGCAATGTCCGTCAGAACCGTTGGATTGGTCCAATTTTCTTTGTTCATTTGGTTGAAAGGCAGAGTATAAAATTCAGGTTAATTAAACCTATATATTTAGGTTAATTAAACCCATATATAAACTATTCATTATTAATTATACTATGGTTTGATATGTTAATTGAGTGCCATGATATACAATTCAATAGTTAAAATATGCAGGAGACTGGGTCTTCTAGGACATGGAAGCGGTTTCTTTAAGACTACGGTTTCGGAGAAGAAGGTAAAGGAGATTATTGAAAGAAAAAAGCCACAATTTAGTGGTAATAAGAGAATAATTGCAGTAGCAAATCAGAAGGGGGGGGTAGGGAAAACTACTACCTCAATAAGCCTTTCAGCCTGTTTTGCATGTGCCGGGCTTAAGGTATTGTTGATTGATATGGACCCACAGGCGAATAGTACTATCGGATTGGGTATAACAGAGGGCGATGTTAAATATACAATTTCCGAGGCACTTTTCAATGACCTGGATACTGAAGATGTTATTCTTAGCACAGACATTGACAATCTTGACATAATCCCGTCAACCATCAAACTGGCTGTTGCAGAGATAGAACTTGTAAATACCCCTTCAAGAGAGACAAGATTAAGAATAGCGCTTGCAGGGATAAGGGATAAATATGATTATATCATAATCGACTGCCCTCCTGCAATGGGTCTTTTGTCACTGAATGGCCTCACTGCTGCCGATAATATAATAATTCCGGTACAGTGTGAGTATTACGCAATTAAGGGCCTAAATGAATTTATGAACATTGTTAATCTGGTGAAGGACAGGTTAAATCCGGCACTTGAAATTTCCGGGATACTTCTTACCATGTATGACGGCAGGATTAGACATACAAACCAGATTATTGATAATATGGAAAAATCCATCAAAACCCATATATACAAAACCCGGATCCCAAGGGATGATAAATTCATTGAGGCATCAAGTTTTGGAAAACCAATTAATATCTATGATCCAAATTCCAATGGTGCAAGGGCATATCTTCAGGTATTCAATGAATTAACTAAAAGTCTGCAATAAGCAAAATGGATAAAAAATCACAGGACATGGGGTTAGACATCCTCATACCAAAGAAAAAGGTTGATGAGGGGGAAAAAGGAAAATCTGCTGAATCCGGCAGTCCTTTAGAGACAGCCAGAAATTATCTTGCCGAACTTGAGAGAGAACATAAGAAAATAGAACTTGAGAAAAAGGAAATAGAACATCAGAGAAAAAATGTTGATGAAGAATGGAAGAAGATAGAGTTTACCAGAAAAGAGATAGAGGCCAAAAAGGCTGAACTCGACAAAGGGCAGAAGAAAACAGAGGAAGAACTCAAACGGATGGAGAAGGAATGGGAAACCATCAAATCTGTCCGAAAGGACCTTGAAGACAAATTAAAGAATGAAGAACTTCAGTGGAAAAAGATTGGGGAAGAGCGCAAGAAACTTGATGAAGAACTCAAGAAAATCGTAGTCTCCAGGAATGAACTGGACGAACAGAGGAAAAGATTAGAGGATGAGCGGAAGAAGTTAGACCTGAACAGGGAGAAAACAGAGGAAGAACTCAAAAAGATAGATATCACAAGGAAGGAGTTGAATGATGGGAAGAATGGGCTTGATGCAGAATGGAAAAAGAT
>JAKFXM010000083.1 GCA_021731385.1 Methanobacteriota archaeon | reverse complement strand
GGACGGCAGGATTGTGGTGATGCCAAGGGTTTCCGGCGGTGCATTTCCTGTGAAAATAAGGGAATTCTCAATTGATGACATCTTAAGACATGCAGGTAATAGATTTGTAGAGGAAGCCAAGGCCAAGGGATTAAAGAAAAAACTGGCAGTAGTGATTGGGGCATTAAAAACATTCCCTTGGATTAGTGAGCATTGGGGGTTCTTAAGTGATGTTGATCGTCAACTACGCCGTACGAAGACTGACGATGCTATTTTGGATGTAAAAGAGAGGGTAGAGAAATTTTACAATGACAATTGCCCTATTCCAAAGGTTGAAGTTAAAAAGGTAAAGCCTGAAATTCGCAAACCAGAAATCAAGATAGAAAAAGAGGTTAAAAAGGTTGAGGAGGAAGTAAAGCCTGTTGAGAAAGAGGTTCCAACCAAGGTTGAGGAAGTAAAGCCAGAAATCAAGATAGAAGAAGAGATTGAAAAGGTTGAGGAAGAAGTAAAGCCTGTTGAGAAAGAGGTTCCAACCAAGATTGAGGAGTTAAAGGAAGAAATCCCTTACGAAGACAACAAGCAGATAATAGATATTAGAGAAAAATTCAAAGAGAATAATTATAGTATCCCGGAAGAGAAAATAGCTGCGAAAAGATTACTCCTGAGTTTATTAAAAGGAGAACTATATGAAGAAGCTAAGACTACTTTAGAAGAATTATACATAAACAGACAAAAATTAGTTGAAAATTCTTTGCAGACGATAGCTCAGAAAGAGATTAGAGAAAGGATTGAGGAAAAGTGGAACGACATTAGAAAAGAAATCGGGGATAAGGCTCTACAGAATCTAATGAAAATAATTTCTATTGGAGGCAATCCGATAGAAAGGATAGTAGATGTCATCTGTGAAGAGAAGAAAATCCTAACCAGAGCAGATTTGGCTTTGTTAGTTAGTAAAAAGAAGAATGAAAACACAATTTTCTGGTCGAAAAATTCAGATACCCAAAAATATCGAAGGAATATAGAAGAGATGCAGAAATTGGGACTTACTGCTGAGGAGATAGGTGATGTAGTGAAGAAATGGTCAAAGGTTCTTGGCTATGATATAGAGGAGAGAATAGGGGGGTTTGAAAAGTTAGGTATTACTGCCGAGGAATTAAGTAGTGTGGTGAAGAAGTTCCCAGCGATTTTTGTTTATGATATAGATAAGAAGATAGAGAAGTTTGCTAAATTGGGTATTACTCCATTGGAATTAGGGAATGCGGTGAAAAAGCACCCGCCGGTTATTGGTTCTGATATGGATAAAAAGATAAACGACTTTGCTAAGTTGGGTATTACTCCATTAGAGTTAGGGGATATAGTAAAGAAGTTTCCACAGATTCTTGGTTCTAATATAGATAAAAAGATAAACGACTTTGCTAAGTTGGGTATTAGTCCATTGGAGTTGGGGAATGCAATAAAGGAGTATCCACCAGTTCTTGGTCGTAATGTAGATAAAAAGATAAGGGATTTTGAAAAGTTGGGTATTACTCCATTGGAGTTAGGGAATGCGGTAAAGAAGTTTTCAAAGGCTCTTGGTCTTGATATGGATAGGAAGATAAATGAGTTTGCTAAGTTGGGTATTAGTCCCGATGAATTAAGTAATGTAATAAGGAAGTATCCGCAGGTTCTTGGTTCTAATATAGATAAGAAGATAGACGACTTTTCTAAGTTGGGTATTACCGCGGAGGAATTAGGTAATGCGGTTAAGGAACATCCACCGTGTCTTGTACGTAGTGTAGTTAAGAGGATAAATGACTTTGAAAAGTTAGGTATTACTCTGTTGGAATTAGGGAATGCTGTGAAAAATCATCCACCGGTTCTTGCTCATAATATAGATAAGAAGATAAATGACTTTGAAAAGTTAGGTATTACTGCGGAGGAATTAGGTAGTGCAGTAAAGACATGGTCAGAGGTTCTTGACTATGATATAGATAAGAAGATAAAGGATTTTGCTAAGTTGGGTATTACCGCGGAGGAATTAGGTAATATAGTAAAGAAGTTTCCACCGGTTCTTGCACGTAGCATAGATGAGAGGATAAAGGATTTTGAAGGGCTTGGTATTACTCCATTAGAATTAGGAAATGCGGTAAAGAAGCGTCCGCAGGTTTTTGGTCTGAGTATGGAGGGGAACATTAAACCAAAGATAGAATTACTCCGCAGGATTGGAGTTAGTAAAGAGGAAGAATTCGAACAATTCCTGGAGTATATCGCAACGCGTAATTTGAAGGTTTGTAAACTGATTGTAGATACTGCCCAAGGGTTAGGATTTAGAATAAAGGATGGGAAAGGGATAAGGGGAATTTATGACAGATTGGATAGGAGTATCAAAGAGAGGGAAGGTTTGAGTGCAGCAAAGTTTATTAAAAAAGAAAAATCAGATGAGATAGAGTATGCAGAAAAAGTAATAAAGCAAGAATTGGTCAAGATAATAGAAAAACAAATCCATAGAGTTGAGATAAAGCCGGAAATTCCAAAACCATTATGGAAATATAAAATAGCAGAAGAAAAGGAACAGAGTGCGGATAAGGAAACGGATTTCATAACGGCAAGAAATCTATATGAAACCGCCATCAAAGCATACTCACAGATTGAGAAGAATGAGCCAGATTATGAAAAAGCACAGGAAGCAATAAAACGCTGCCTTAAGAGGATTAATGAGAGAAGGGATATTGCAGTTGGTGAATGGATTAAAGAAAAAAATGAGAAAGAAGGGGATTTAATAAAATCCTGGGAAGGTATAACTCCTGGGGTAACAGGGGTAGGTCGTGAAACCTGGGCAGACTTTACAAGCTATGTCCTCAGCAAAAAGGATAAATGGCTTCTTTTATTCGTAAATTTCATCGAGAATTTCAGAAAGGAAAATGGCAGAATTCCTATGAGAAGTGACTTTATGTTCAGGAGGCAGATGGATCTAATTTATCATTCTGGAGTTGATAAACATTCTGACATAAAGATTTATGAAGAAGCAGGTTATCTAAACCCTGAAAGACTATGGTATCTCCCTGATTTCATGAATGAATACATGAGATCAGAAGAGTTAACAAAGCCAAAAGAACTACCTGCAGGAATTCCGGAAGAGCCATGGAGGGATATAGGAGATTTCTGGGTGAAATTAGAAGAACGCCTTGAGAAATTGAAGGTTGCCCTAGATCTGCCGAAAGATATAAAATATACTTTCTTTGACAGAATCGAGAATCTGGTTGATACTATTATCGGTTTTCACGGATTTGACATCAAGGCTATGGAACCATATCTTGAAAATGATATAAGAAATTTCCAGAATCTTGTTAATGCACATATCCCACAAAATGCCAGAAAAGAATTCACTGACCTGATTCATACAAAGTTAATGAGCATCAACTATGAGAAATATTCAGAGTATAAGGATAGTTATGGGATTAGTGATGAGGATGCTTATAGATTTAAGGATTTAGTAGTAGGCACATTTGAAACGGTTTTTGGATTGAGAAAACCGGAAGTAGAGATTTCAAAAGAAGAAGAAAAACCTGCTGAGATTCCAAGTATTGAGAAAGAGGTAAGACCTGTCGAAATTCCAACTGAGGTTAAGGAAGTAAAGCTGGAAACTCGCAAGCTGGAAACAGCCAAGATAGAAAAAGAGGTTAAAAAAGTTGAGAAGGAAATTCCTGCTGGACTTGCTCTTGATGAAATAATTGTTCTTAGGGATGCTATGAAATCACCGCTCCCCAAAAATCCAGGAGAAGTTCTGAAGAGGAATCTTACAAGATACAGGAGCCTATTTAATGATCTGGCAAAACGGGGCTTCCTTAAGGAAACTAAGGATGGCTTTGAGTTAGCTGAAGAATTAAGAGGGGATATTCCTGTTACAGGGTTGAAAGAAAAGAAAACCCTTGGATGGATTCTTGATAACATTAAAAATATTAAAGTTATGGAAAAGGAGGGACTTAGATTTATACGGGGGGTTTCCGGCGGTGCAGTAAGTGAAGAAGAATTCAAAGAACTTGAGGGTGAGGAAATAACCATAAGAACTGGGATAGGTGAAAGAAAATTACTTGTAAAGGATATTCTCAAAAGTGCCGGGTTAAAAATAAAAAATATCAGGGATGCCGGATTAACAATAGGGGAGGCATTGTATATCATCAAGTTC
>JAKFXM010000194.1:1878-4156 GCA_021731385.1 Methanobacteriota archaeon | reverse complement strand
AAGGAATGTGGCCGAGAGGCAGAGCCTCTCGGACATATATTCTGGAGAGACGATTCGACACCAAAGGTGTCGAAGTTTCGAGGGCAAAGCCCTCGAACCGAAGTCTCTCCAGATACATTTAAATAGTTATCTTCTACATTATTATTGGTGATTGAAATGCCTGAATTGGTTGTTAAAATGAATGTTCCCCACGGGATGGTGCCTGAATTCAGAACTGCATTAAAGGTTGTTGTAGAACGCTTCGCTGAAGAAGTTGAATTTGCAGCTGCACGGGATGTATTGGCTAAAAGCAAATTGACTTGGGAGCAGGCTGAAAAACTGGCTTTGGAGGCAAAGAGGGGTATTGCAAAAAGACATGGTGTTGTGTAGATGGAACCCCCTGAAACACTTGTCATAGACGCTAACATAGTATTTGGGGCTTTATCATCCAGGGGATTTACTTTTGAATTGATTAGATTTTTATCGATACATGGACTCGGATTATATTCCCCGCAATACATACATGAAGAACTGGAAGAAAAAACAGAAAGATTGTTGAAGTACTCTGGATTAAGTGGAGAAGATCTTAACCTGGTAATTAGGGTATTGTTCAAACATATAAGAGTAGTCCCTAAGTCACAATACGGAAGATTTCTGCCTGAAGCAGAATTACTTATAGTTGAGCATCCTGAAGACATTCCATATCTTGCTTTATCAATTGCACTAAATTGCCCGCTCTGGTCAAATGAAAGAAGACTGCGGGAACAGTCCAAAGTAAAAATCCTGCCAACACATGAACTCAAAAAGTTATTTGGTATAGACTGAATATTAAATGACCCATAAATCCTATGCTCCGGAGAGACTACTAAGTTAGAGCCATCTTCTAACTCTATCTGGAACATCTCTCTGTCATGCTGATAAGTCTGATAATCTAAGGGTAATTGCCATTCCAGTCTTCTGTTTTCTGTCTTCAGTGTTGCTACCTTCTCCTTTCCATCAACCTTTATCACATATTCAAATCTTTTTTCCATCTCACCATGCAATAACCACGACATCATCCGAGCCGTCGAACTGCAACGCATTTCCGAATTTCCCGCTTGTCCAATTACACACCTGCCCTGTAACTCCATAGCATGTCCCGTCATTGTTATTCAAAGAAGAATCATAAGTCCTGTTGCTTGAGTTCGAGTTGAAGTGCATGTTCAGGACTAGGGAATTATCTAATGGAATTCCAATCTCCTGTGCAAGCGTGATATTCAATCTCCCCAAGCCCCGCTCGAACTCCTGCCGGATTTCTTCCTGGGTTAAGGCTCTGTCAAGGATTTTGACTGAGTCGATTGTGAAGTTGAATTTCATTCTAAGTTAAATTTGAATTTTGTTCCTCGCCATATCTCATCTTTATTTGACGATTTAACTATTTCACAATGGCCCCCAGGAGACGATGCCGAAATTGAATTGTTTTAATAAGCAAGGTCATGATGTTTGAATGTTATAAAATACACCCTATTCTCTTTTACTTCAAATTTTAATACAAAAGGTCCAAAGTGAACCCTTTGCTTGCCTTTCAATACATTCCTTAAATGCTTTAGATGTGTAGGTTCAAGAGTGATTTGCTTAATCTTCTTTTGTACTCTTTCATACATCACGTTATCTTTATTTTTAAGCTTCTTTAATTGTTTCTTAAACTCGTCTGAGAAAACTGCTTCATACATTTTAGATAGAAGCAAAGAATTTGTCAAGATCTTCCTCGGTCTTACATATTGTTACTTTTCCTTCTTCTATGTCTTTTTCCCCTCTTTTAATGCTTTCCTGCAGTTCCTTATCAAAGTAGAGAAAACCCTGTTTTATTTCCTCTAACATGACTTCCACCTTGTTTATCTTCTTTATATAATCAACAATATTCAAGGTTACGGTTTCCATCTTTCACCTCCCAATTTTTGCATTTTTATTTTGCCTGACTCCTTTTCCATCTCACCATGCAATAACCACGACATCATCTGTGCCGTCGAACTGCAACGCATTTCCGAATTTCCCGGATGTTGTCCAGCCGGAGGTTGCATTTCCGTTGAAATTCATGTTCACAAGGCTTCCTGTATTGCCCCAGCCTGATGAGTCAGCGGTTCCATTATATCTGGAGCCATCATTTAATTTCCACCAGCCGACTAAAGAGTTATCCTTCAGGTCATAGTAGGTCAGGGAGGATTTTGCCATCTGCTCCAGGTTTTCGCCTGATACATTGGGAAGGGATAGCGCTAAGATTGCCAATACCGCATACCAGTAATTACGGGTTTTTGGTTTC
>JAKFXM010000194.1:0-1778 GCA_021731385.1 Methanobacteriota archaeon | reverse complement strand
ATCCTTCAGGTCATAGTAGGTCAGGGAGGATTTTGCCATCTGCTCCAGGTTTTCGCCTGATACATTGGGAAGGGATAGCGCTAAGATTGCCAATACCGCATACCAGTAATTACGGGTTTTTGGTTTCATTTTTTATTTGATTATAAAGTATATTTCTTGTCCTCCTTCTTATAGTTATAGTATAATTATACTATAGAGATTTTATACTCCTTACTCAAAACATTCATTAATGTATTAAACACAAATCTTGCCTTTCTGATCGATTCCTCAGCATCTTCCCTTGTATAATCCTTCGTTGGTGAGAATATCCCATCATCAGTTGGTATGGGATACCTGCTCCGTGGAAACTCCAACTCCAGCAACTTTGAATACCGAATGACATTATCGAACTCCCCTATCTCTTCCTCCGTTAATGTATCTACAAGTAAGGGGGTAATGTCGTGCTTTTTACGATCTCCACACCCCTACAGAGCAGAAACGCCTTGATTATTTTTTCGACGCATTGTTCAGCTAAAAAGGTAACCCTACCATACTTTTCTACCCTAAATAACTCCTCTGCGGATTCCAGATCAGTTTTTGCCTCTATACAAAACGATTTAACCCATTCTATGTCCATCTTGCCTCTTTAACGCCATGCTTGGAACCGTCCAAACACCGTCTTTGAATATTGCACCCCCTTTATTAAGGGTATCACTAAACCCGGTTAATAGTCTATTTGAAAATCCAGTTTTATCAAAGACTGCCTTATATCCAGTAATGACCCCCAGGAATAATGGAAAGCAGGCAGTTACATTTTTATCAAATTCTTCCGGGGTTAGTAGGATAGGAGATATACTAACCTTATGTTTAATGAGCATCTTATAACATATCTCGCTAATGAGTGGAATTCTTTTATTAAAGTGAGGCAATCCATTAATCACAACTAGCAAGTCGATATCTGAGTATCTCTCGGCACTCCCCTTAGCAACAGAGCCAAATAGCACTACTGAAATTAAATTCCCTTTAAATTTCTCCTTGCACCTTTCCACGAATTCATTAATTACTGATTCAAATTTCATTCTTTACCTCAAAAATTCCGTCACTCAGATTGGAACCCTGCTCGCTCCAGATTTTTTTGGTTTTCATTTTTTGTACCTACTTGTTAATCTAATCATTAGCAATTACCAAAACATAATCATCCACCCCATCAAAATTCAACGCACTCCCGAATTTCCCTGAAACCCATGCAGGACCGGAATTCGTCGAATTCCATATCAGATTCCCATGATTCCCGTAATCTGAGGAATCCATTGTCCAGTAGGGCTTTTCAATCTCGCTGTAATTATGCCCTGAGTATATTCCGGAATCGTCAAAATCCCAATAGCCAACCAGAGAATCATCCTTCAGGTCATAGTAGGTCAGGGAGGATTTTGCCATCTGCTCCAGGTTTTCGCCTGATACATTGGGAAGGGATAGCGCTAAGATTGCCAATACCGCATACCAGTAATTACGGGTTTTTGGTTTCATCTTCTTTCTGCAAGTTTTAATATCGCTCCAGTGAGGGCATTTATCGCCTGAGTGAAGTCCTGTTGTTGCTTTGTTAATACTTCAAGAATCTTTTCGGTTTTCTTTGATGTATCGTTCATGCTCTCAAGTATTTTTTCCATCGTCTGGGATATTTTCCCGTAGTCAGTTCTTAATACAGTAAAGTCGTTGTCTATTTTATTGAAGCCATTGTCTATCTTGCTGCCAAGGGTTGTGAAGTTTTCATCCATCTTTGTAAAGCCATTGTCTATCTT
>JAKFXM010000154.1 GCA_021731385.1 Methanobacteriota archaeon | reverse complement strand
ATTGTGGTTGGGTTTCATTATTAGCAATGAAACCCTTCATGCTAATTAACTTTATGGTTCCTGTTCGGAACTACTGTTATGTAATAATAAGCACTATGCAATCATTTAGAGTCAAAAAAACAAGAGTTTAAGTGTAGAACTCAGTTTTGCGGTAAAAAGTTATCATTTGCCGGGGTTGGCACTATCTTAAAAAGGCAATGAAATACAAAATCTATGATAAAATTTAAGTTATTTTTGCTTAGAATTTTATCTAATGTTACAATTTGGTATTTATTGTAATATAGCTACTATCTATTATACAAAAAATACGTATAATTGTATATTAGAATATTTTATTATACAAAAAATAAGCTTTTTTGTATACAAAAATTATGGAATTAAACAATTTTGATAAGCCAAATGGGATTTTCGAAAAGAATAGTAAAGGTGTCAAAACCTTTATTCCTAATCCTATTCCCGTTGATTTAAGCAATGAATACGATGGTCAGCTCGTTAGTTTGCTTTCTAAAGCAGATCTTAAGCTTGGAGAACTTAATGGGTGTGGAAAAAACGACCCCAATATAGATTTTTTAATTTCACCTTACACAAGACTTGAGGCAGTCTATAGCTCCCAAATAGAGGGTACTCAAACATCAATATCTGATTTTTACAGATTTGAAGCAGAAAAAAACGGACAAAAATCCACTCAACAGATTGACGTAAGAAATTATGTAGATGCTATGACTTACGGGTTTGAAAGAGTAAGAAAAGGTGAAAAAATTTCGTTAAATATGGTTAAGGAACTGCATAAGAGACTGGTAGCAAATAGCTACAATATACGTGGAGTTCCTGGCGAGATAAGAAAGGATCAAAATTGGGTCGCTCCTATAGGAGTTCCAGTCGAACTCGCTACTTATGTTCCCCCACGGGTTGATGACTTAGAGAGATTACTTTTAGATTGGGAAAACTTCGTTAGCACAGAACATGATATGCCTGTACTTCTTCAAACGGCATTAATTCACTACCAGTTTGAGGCTATACACCCATTTTCTGACGGAAATGGAAGAATAGGTAGGCTTCTTTTATCTCTGTTTTTGGCTTATAGAAACTGTCTCAAGTACCCAATACTTTTCCTTAGTTTCTATTTTCAGAAAAACAAGGCAGTTTATTATGGAAGGCTTCTAAAAGTAAGCCAAAGTAGTGATTTGAATGGATGGTTTAAATTTTTCTTACAAGGTGTTATATCGCAAGCCGATACATCAATAAACCTTTCCAGAAGGATAAATAATTTATATAATGATTATACGGAAAGAATAAAGGGAAAGAAGGTTACTGCAACCACAATAAAACTTGTTGATTCTCTTTTTAAGGAAACTCCGGTAGTTTATACCTCCGATGTTAGCAGAAGATTGGGGACACATATTAGTACTGCAAAAAAGGCAATTTTTACACTAGAGAATGAAGGTATCCTTAAAAAAACCCCGATTAAAAAACCGATATTATATTATGCACCTGAATTATTGAAGATTCTCCAAAACCCGTAACCGAAGCTATAATCAGGTAGTTAGGCTACATGCCATTATGATATATCCCTTCTCCCCGCCTCAACCCCCAAATATCTGCAGGCATTTACTATGCTTCTCAGATTTCCGGCGCCGTAGTCGAGGATTGCGGGTTTCATAGGAATTATTATAAACTTTATGTTATGTAATAATAATGAGGAGAGATATAACGAATAATAAATGCAAAACGAAGTTTTGTGGAAAAGAATTATCTTTTACAGGATTTACTTTCAGTAGCAATAATTTCTGTATTTTCAGTGATGAATAATATTAAATCAATACTTGAGCCATAATATGAATTAGTTTGTAATCTTTACTCTATAACCCCTGTCATCTTGGCAAGATGAACTGCCTCGTTTTCGCTGATGCCATTTCGCAGTATTGTGTACCTATCCCTTATACTATGGGCTGTTGTAATCGCTTCAATCATATACCTATTTTCTATCCCAATCTCCTTCGCAGTAGTCGGTGCTCCAACTCTCTTTAGGGCATCCCTCACCCTTGTCCAGTCTGCATTATGCAGGCAAGCCATCATTATGCAGCCTACCCCACATTGTTCTCCATGAAGTGCAGGCGTTGGGCATATTTTATCCAGAACATGACTAAATTGATGTTCAGATCCGGAGCATGGTCTGCTACTACCTGCAATCCCAATGGCAACCCCGCTGCTTATTAAAGCCTCGATAAGTATGCTTATGTCCTCCTTTATTCTTGCCGAGTTATGCATCACTATCTCTGCGCTGAGCATCGCAAGCGTTGCTGCGTAGTCGCCATAATATTCCCCCATCTCCTTGTTTGCAAGCTTCCAGTCCAGAACGGCAGTATAATTTGATATGGCATCTGCACATCCGGATGCGAGTAACCTTTGCGGTGCCTTTTCTATTATCTTCGTGTCTGCTATAATTCCAAGCGGACTGTTAACCTGCATTGAGACATTTTTTGTTCCCCTTATTGTTGCCCTCGGGGATGCAATTCCATCATGGGATGCCGCTGTTGGAACGCTTATGAATGGAATTTTTGAGTTGTATGCGCAGACCTTTGCAACATCAATTACAGAACCGCCGCCTACACCTATTACATACCTGATCTTCTCTACTTTTATCCTATCTGAAATCCGGTCAATTTCCCTCTCATGAAGGTCCCCTATCACATCCAGATTTGCGTTTAAGTTCTGGCTAACCCGCTCCCCGGCGACTTTAACTGTGTCTTGACCACTGATGACTAAGGGATTTCCTTTCAATCCAAGTCCGTATACCGTTTCCTTTAGCTTATCAATAGCGTTGTCGCCTACGAGTACTATTCTCGGCAGTTCTATAATTTTCAATTATTCACAGCCGTCACGTCGGCTGGCGGACGGGACATATATTTGCTTCGCTTGAAGTGGTTGAGGGACCAAAGTCCCAGCCACATAATTTATATAGATTATTCCGGCACAGAGATATATACTAAATTCTTATCATCTGCGCATGCTTCACGCCGGAAATTTCCAGAACATTTTTACTGTTAATAAAGCCATGTTCTATTGCTGCGTTAACTGTATGATTTCCAGTAAGGTTTGCGATACTAGCCCCCGATAGCAATGATGGCAATTTATCCGTTTCTATAAGTTCTCCGTCATAGAATTCTTTCTTAACTTCAAGATAGATTTCACCATCAGAAAATTTTAATTCGACACCTCTGGTGTCGAAGCTCCGACACATCGTGTCGGATAATCCGATAATATCTTCGTCACACATCGCTACAAGAATTTCGCCATATTTCCTGTGAATCTTTGTATAAATTTTTGGCATTGTCCGCTCATTCGACACCTCTGGTATGTGGCAGAGGCAAAGCCTCTGACATGTGTCTGAGCCCGATGGGCTCAGTCACATCGAAACTCCGACACTTCGTGTCGGATCACTTGATCTTCTTCATGGGCCACCAGCCACCACATGCGGTGCACCTTATGATTTTTTCACCACTTAGTTCGGTTATTTTCGTGTCTGGTCTCTTGCATTCATGGCATAACACATATTCCTTTGCATAATCCTCTATCCTCTTGTTGATCATCGCGTCTCGCAGGACCCTCTGTATTATTACCCTATTTCCATCAAATGTTGCAGGTGCAGCCAGTTCCTTTGATAGATATGTAAGGATATGTTTTGAATCCCTGTTGAGTATGTCAGCAATCTCATTAAAATTCCTTATAATTGTCTGATTCCCCTCAAGAAAGGTATTTGCGGTGGGAATCTCAAATCTGGACATACTCCTTAGTTTTTCCGGAATGCTATTCCATGCCCTATCCAGTAGCTTTTCGTAATTGTATTCCATTATTGTTCTTTATCCCCGGATTCCTGCTGTTTTGTGTACTCTGTTCCCAGATATTGCTGTGTTGAGTATGTAACGAATTTTCTGTTTACATCCCTTATCAAGGAATCGCAGTCCTGTTTTACCTTTTCAAGTGTTGCAACAATTCTGTGCCTTTCGCCCTCGACATCATCAATCATCTCATATGGCTCTATTGCGGTCTTGAAGTCATCCAATTCGACCATGGTGTACTCAGATTCATTCATCTTCTTTGTGACCTTTCTACATATCTTCTCAAGCCATAGGTTCATTCCCACCTTTACCTGGCTTCGTA
>JAKFXM010000104.1 GCA_021731385.1 Methanobacteriota archaeon | reverse complement strand
AATTAAAGGATATTCTACTGTAGTGGACTATGAAAAATTGGGAATAAATGTAATTGGAATTGTACTCTTCAAATTCACACCAGAATCAAGAAAAACCATATTGACAGAAAAGGACATAGAAGAGCGGGTTAAAGGGCCGCACATAATAAATTTTTACAGGGTTCCGGAAGGCGATGTTACGCATATAGTTGTTTATGGATTCAGAAGCCTGGAGGAATTAGATCATTATTTCCATATTCTGCAAACAGAGAGAGGGCATATAAGCGAAATAAAAAAATTGTATATACTTTCTGCAAAGAGCCTGAAGAAGAATTCGGATAAAGAGTTACTCATAAAGGTTATTAACGAAATGGACTCTGAGAAGCTGGCAAGGCCTTTGCAGCCGAAGACAGGTTATAAAACCCAGTAAGATTATTATTCCCACTCAATCGTCCCGGGTGGTTTGTGTGTCAGGTCATAAACCACCCTGTTAATCTCCGGAATTTCATTCGTAACAACCCTTTTCTCTAAAGAGAAAAGCGTTGACGGAAAAGAGGGGAATTTTCCTTCTGGAAAATTCAATTGCTTTTTTGTCTTTATATCTACATACCATCAAACAACACTTATTCCCACTCAATCGTCCCCGGCGGTTTATGCGTCAGGTCATAAACCACCCTGTTAATCTCCGGAATTTCATTCGTAATTCTTGTTGAAATCCTTTCAAGTAACCTTCAGAACCCAAATTGCCACAGGCAAATTGGGCCCAAAAATCCCTACGGGATTTTTCGGGCGATGAATCGCTCAGCCATACCCGATCAGAGCCATAGGCTCTGATTCGGATGTTAATCATCACCTAAAATTAATATACAGTAAAATCCAAGATATAACCCAATGAGCAAGATTGATCTGACAAAACTGCACATAGAAAAACTCTCAGACGATAATCTCTCCCTTACTGAAGATTTCGACTGTAGAGATTTAGATCTGAACGAGTTTCTGAAGGAGGACGCCTTAGACCACCAGAAAGAACATATTGCAGTTACTTATCTCTGCTTCTATGAAGAGAATCTTGTCGGTTACTTTACTTGGCTTACTGATGCTATAGAAATTAGGGGAAGAGACAAGAGGGTATTCAGAAAGATAGGGATGACCTATAGAACATATCCTGCCATAAAGATTGGAAGGTTAGCCATAGATAAAAGGTATAGAAAGCAAGGAATTGGTAGCTATCTGCTAAAAACAGTAATAAGTAACGTCCTCAAGTATTCAGAGGATATTGGTTGTAGATACATAACAGTTGATGCATATCCCATGGTAAAGGATTTCTATGGGAGAATGAACTTCAAGATTTATAGCCAACGAAAAAATGTAGTATTCATGTATCTGGATATCGAGGAATATCTATAACAACTACAATTTGCCAATGCGAAGGTTAGGATACCTCTTTACTAACTCTCTACACTCGTTGAAGAATTTTTTACGGCTTTCGTATTCCGGATCCATGGGTTTTAGAGACTCTATCCTCTCTTTTTCCTTCAGGAATCTTAATGCCTCATCTCCTTCCAATACCGGCGTGGGTTCAATAAGTCTAGCCATCTTTGTTATTATATGCGGAATACGTCTATAAAAGCTCGAATTAGGATAGGATAACTACTCCCACTCAATCGTCCCGGGTGGTTTGTGTGTCAGGTCATAAACTACACGATTAATCTCCGGAATTTCATTCGTAATTCTTGTTGAAATCCTTTCAAGAACATTGTATGGAATTTTTGCGAAATTCGCCGTCATTCCATCAGTGCTTTGGACTATCCTTAAGGCGATTGTATTCCTATATGTCCTGACATCACCCTGAACACCAACCGTCTTTATTGGAAGCAGTACCGCAAAAAACTGCCAGAGACCTTTCCCTAATTTGGCTTTTTTTATCTCTTCCTTAACTATGGCATCTGCCTCTCTTACAATCCTTACTGCTTCCGGGGTCACCTCACCAATGACCCGTATAGCCAATCCAGGTCCTGGAAAGGGATGCCTGTATGCAATTTCATCCGGAAGCCCGAGTTTTTTTGCTACCTCCCTGACCTCATCCTTATAGAGATCCTCTAATGGTTCTACAATCTCTAATCCAAGAACATCCGGAAGTCCGCCTACATTATGATGGCTCTTGATAGTGAAAGTATATTGTGTTCCGGATTCAATTCTATCCGGATATATTGTCCCCTGAACCAGAAAATCCGCATCTATCTCCTTTGCTACTTCCTCAAAGATTCTTATAAAGGTTTCGCCAATGATTTTTCTCTTCTTTTCCGGGTCTTCAATCCCTTTCAATGCATTGAGAAATCTTTCCTTTGCATCAACGAATCTGAAATTCATATCAAATTTTCTGGAGAATGTCTCTTTAATGTACTCAGGCTCATTCTTTCTCATAAGTCCCGTGTCCACAAAAACGGCAACAAGATTCTCTCCGATTGCCTTTGCAGTAAGCACTGCTGCGGTACTTGAATCAACCCCGCCGGATAGTGCAATTACTGCCTTTTTGCTCCCTATCCTTCCCTTAATTTTCCTTACGGATTCTTTAACAAAATCCTTCATTACCCAATTTCCTCCGCATTTGCAGATTTTATATACGAAATTCTCAAATATCTTCCTGCCTTTTTCTGTGTGAATAACCTCCGGGTGCCATTGTAAGCCATAAATCATTTTCCTTCTGTGCCCATATGCCGCAACCGGTGTATTCTCTGTATGCGCCAATATTTCATAATTCTCTGGCATTTTCAAGACAGTGTCACTATGGCTCATCCATACCTTCTCGGTTTTACCTAGACCCTCTAATGTATCCTTTGCCTTATCTATAAAAACCTTGGTGGTACCATACTCCTTTTTTTCCTTAGGCTCTACTACACCACCTTCGTAGTATGCAATTAGTTGATGGCCGTAGCAAAGCCCAAGAATCCCTAAATCCAAATTCAATAAATCCCTGTCAAATCTTGGGGCATTCTTTTCATAGACACTTTGCGGCCCCCCTGAGAGTATTAATCCCTTTACCCGGTACTTCTTGTTATATTCCGCTACTTTTTTAGCACTTATTTCTGGAGAGACTATCTCGGAATAAACATCAAGTTCTCTGATTCTTCTGGCAATCAAATGGCAGTACTGCCCGCCGAAATCCAAGACAAGAATGCAGTCGATCATTGTTATTTATTATTATTATGATCCTAAGAATTATAATCTGCTAGAAATTTTTCAGCAAATTCTGGGGCTTTTAATACCAACTCGATATCGTCCTCTCTGAACAGAAAGGGTTTAACCTGTTCTGCTAACCTCCTGATTTCATTCTTTTTTAGATTAGAAAAATAATCCGTAATTACTCTCTTTGGTTCGGCTTTAATATCATTGGCATATAGAATTCTTCTATCAAAGGGAAATTTCTTTCTGAGCATAAACAGAAGATCATATACATCACGTCCCCTGCCCCTACTTAAAAGTGCACATAATTTCTCTGAAATCAATGCAGATTTTGCCATTAGAATGGCTGAAAAGGTGTATCCGTAAAGACTTATAGCATGGGATTCAGTAACAAGAGGCCATTTTGGTCGATTTACCTCAATCTTTACCATCATACTAAAACCTCGTCTATCTACAATGTTGTAGAGTTTCATCACATCCGGAAAATCTACAGAAGCAGCAAGCAGACTTCCCCTCTCTTCATAGGATACCTCAGAGGAAAATCCTTCATAAGATAAATTTTTCTCTACAACCTCTACAAGACCTTTAAATTCATGATAACTTAAATTTGAACTATCAAAATCCAAGTCTTCCGAAAATCGGGGTAGTTTATGAAAAAATCTTAGTGCCGTCCCTCCAACAAAAAACATTGATTTACTAAATTTACCCTTATAGATACTGTTAAGGATAATCATCTGCAAATACTCTCTTAGAATGGCTCTTTTTTTATGTATGGGTAACCCCAGACCTCTTGCTTCCTCCAGCAGATATTCCCAATTCAGCATTTCGCCCACCCCTTGCAATCCGTTACAGCCCCGACAGTTTTTATATTAAAAAGTTTAGCATATCCAATGGCTTTATTCCAGTCTAGTTTTTTAAGGATTTTCTTGTCAAAACGTTCTTCCCCAAAATCCAAGGAAATACCTCTCCGCAACCTGAAGTACAAAAAATCAACCAACGCCTTTCCCCTGTCTGCCATAGTAATTTTATATCTCT
>JAKFXM010000054.1 GCA_021731385.1 Methanobacteriota archaeon | reverse complement strand
GGGGTGCCGGAAAAAAGCCAAGAATGCCGAAATTCAGGGATAAATTTGGGATTAAGGGGGCATTGATTTCGGCAGTTGATCTTCTGACCGGAATTGCAGTCTGCCTTGGAATGGAAATTGTCAATGTTCCCGGAGTGACAGGATATACAGATACGAATTATGAAGGAAAGGCTGATGCTGCAATTGGTGCACTAAAGAAAGATGACCTTGTCTATGTCCATGTTGAAGCAACAGACGAGATGGGTCATGAAGGAAACATCGAAGGAAAGATAAAGGCGATTGAAGATCTTGATAAACGATTGGTGGGAAGGATACTTGATAAGATTAAAGGAGGGGATATAAGGATTGCAATTCTCACAGACCATGCCACGCCAATAAAGGTAAGAACCCACACACCAGACCCTGTGCCATTTGCAATCTACTCAAAAGAAATGAAACCTGACGGTTTAAATTACGATGAGAATTCTGCAAAGAGAGGTTCTTATGGACTGAGGGAAGGGACAGAATTCATGAAGATTTTTTTACCCGAATCAGAAAGTTCAACTTTCTGACCCGAATCAGCGACAAAGTCGCTGATTGGGCCCGAATGAGCCTTCGGCTCATTGGGCCCAAAAACTGCTATGCAGTTTTTCGGGCACAAAAATTCGCAGAGCGAATTTTTCTTGTTGGGCACAAAAATTTCCTTTTAGGAAATTTTTCTTGTCTTCCTAAAAACAAGATTAGTTATATAGCCAATAGCAAATCCGAGCAATGCCCCCGCAATTACATCATGGAAATAGTGCTGTCCGAGATAGAGTCTGCTGAAGCCTACAAGAATCGCATAGATGAAATAAAGGATAAATAATGGCGGACTGGAAATCAAAAATACAACCGGGGTGAACACAATTGATGAATGCCCGCTTGGAAATGAACTAAAGGGTCCTGAACATTCTGAAAAATCTATCTGCAATTCTGCACATGGCCTTTTCTCCAAAATCATCGTTTTCAGGACAGTTACAGTAATAACGACGAGAATTAATGAGATAATGAGGGGGTATACGTTTTTGTTTTTTTTAAGATATAAAAATAAAACTACAAGTGGAATTACAATAAGGTAACTCTCGGTTATAGCAGACATCAAACTGTCAAGAAGCGGGTTTCTGAAGTCCCGGATAAGATAAATAATTTGTTGTTCCATCATCGATAACCCCCGTAAAACAAAATCACCGGCAGGAGAAGGACTGCCATGCAGTGGCTCCTCTTAACACCTGTTAATGGTGCTGTTAAACCAATAGCGGTTGAAACAAATAAGATTAGTAGTCCGGGGTATCCCGTTAGAATTAAGGTTAAGAAGATAAGAAACATTATTGTCAGAAGCGAAATTTTATTGTAAGGAATTTTCTCTATCAATCCTAGTCCTTTTTTACTTATCTTTAACGCCAAAATTGCCGAAATTCCGACTGCAATTAACGCAGTTGAAATCAGCAGGATTAACTCATTGATGCCAAAATTACCTATAATTTTGCCGATTGCAACTGCAGCCCCTGATCTTGGCCTTCCTATGGTGTATAAAGACAATATTGAAAATATTGCCACTGCCGTGTTTATCCCGCCTATCGATACCAGAAATTCCTTACCGTCCTGTTTTCTTGTTATCTCCTGTATCAATACTGTTGCTTGAGCTGCCCCAAGCCCGGGAAGGGTACCAACTAAAAGTCCTGAAAAAAAGGATTTAATTGTGCCGCTAAAAATCAAATTTCTGTCAATTCTTCCAATCCACTTTTCCTGTGGTGGAATTATGCTCTTTCCCTTCAGGCTTATAATCATGGTGGAAATTCCAAACAAGCCGGTGAATAATGGCAGGAAAAGAAATGTTGGCGAGAGTGCTGTGGAATTAAATACAATTAAGCCGAGAATTCCTGAAAGTGCAAATACTATCAATGCCCAGACCTTCTTTGATTTTTCTTCGGTTAGAATCATGATAAAAATTATTGCAATTAAAATCCAGAAAATGTAGGGTTTTATGGTATTATAAAAAGCAGGCAGGAACAAAAGTAATACGGGAACCAATAAAACAAAAAGGATTGTAACCCCGACACCACCTATAATCGTCAGATAGAGTGCCTCAAGACCCTTTCCCTGCAATAACAGCCTGTGCCCTGGAAGAACAGACAACGCTGTTGAGTCTTCCGGTGCACCAAGGAATATGGAGGGGATAAAGTCAAGAATTGTATGGGTAACTGCCATTGCCATTATAAACGAAACAACTGCATGAGGCGGGATATTATAAGCCATGAACACGGGACTAAGGCTAATTACAATCAGGGAGATATTATTGACATGAATCCCCGGCGCTAATCCGGTGAATGTCCCGGCAAGAATTCCCAGTATTATGAAGAATAGAATTTCTAGGAACATTTTAAATCCAAAAGATAACTAATTTACGGAAATTTTCTTGCCTATAATCTCCATTTCATCCTTATATTCATCAATATAGCCGATAACACAGATACTGCCGCCCTTTTCCAATTCATGGACATCTATTTTGTATCTTTCCAGATTTTTAACTGTATCACTGAAGACAACGATGTTTATGCTGTCCGTTCCATCGCTTAGACGAAGAAAAATGTGCCCGTTGTCAGATACAAATCTACTGTCGATTGTACCGCATACCCTGACATTTTTTCCCAAATCCCCGATGCTTATCTCACCTATCCCGGTTTTTTGCAGTTCTAATCTTTCTGAGACGAAGAATATCGCTACCAAGCCGAATATGGAGCAGCATATGGCAATATTCCTCAGTGATTTTTCCTCCATCTTTAATTATTTTATTGAATTATAAAGTATATCTCCGAATAAGGTATATAATGTAATTATTATCAAAATATGAAACCCGTGGATTTTAGTGAAATCAAAAGACTCAGGAAGGAATTGGGTATGACACAGATGGAGCTTGCAAAGGCTGCGAAGGTGAGTCAGTCATTGATAGCAAGGATTGAAAGAAACGAGGTCGATCCAAGATACTCAAAGGTTAAGGCAATATTCGATGCCCTCAATGCACTGACTGAAAAAAAGACCGAATTCAGGGCTGAGAATATAATGTCGACAAGGGTGATTGGAATACAGAAGAATGATTTTGTAGGAAATGCAACAAACATAATGAAAAAAAATAATATCTCGCAGATGCCTGTTTTTGATAAGGATACCATCGTTGGAAGCATCTCAGAGAAAACCCTGATCAGCAGGATGACCGGGAAAATGACATTTGAGGAACTGTCAACAAAGAGGGCTGGTGAGATAATGGATGATGTCTTCCCTTCGGTAAGCAGGGACACACCAATATCCGTAATTTCAAATCTGCTTGAACACTCGGTAGCAGTGCTGGTTATGGAGGGCGGTTCTATTGTTGGAGTAATAACAAAGGCTGATCTGCTGAAGTTTGTGCACAGGTAATGGAATTGGAGGAAGCTTGTATGTCAATGCGATATGTGGGGTTGATAGACCCCACAAATCCCGTTTCGGGGGAATCAGGAAAAACCTAAAACTGAAGGGGGCGGTAGCCCCCTGCGGTTTGGTAACAAAGGCTGATCTGCTGAAGTTTGTGCATAGATAGTGAGATTGGGGGTCAGGAATACCCAGAAACTGAATTTCTCAAGAACCTGCGGTTTGGTTAGAATTCAGACAATGGGGGGGTCAGGAATAACCTAAAACTGGGGAGTAAAATTTCCTCAAAACAAAATAAATATTCTACTTTAGAGGAAATTTTAGGGTTTACCCCCTGCGGTTTGGTAACAAAGGCGGATCTGCTGAAGTTTGTGCATAGATAACTGAAAATGATCTTTTACTTTTTCGGTGTACATTTTATTTGCAATTTACTATCTAGGTTCGTTGTATTAAATAATGAGAAGAACAAAAAATTCGGCTATAACTCTGATATGGCTTAGGTAAAGCGAATAAAATCTCGCTAAATGGTTGTAGATACGCAATTCGAAAAACCCATCTATTTTTAGTTTTATAGACAACAGTTTATCATTATATTATGCAAAACAAAATGATTTTTGATACGGCTAACGAATATCTTTTATCTTTTGAGGGAGTAACTCAGGAAATGATAGATAAGCAGCTAAATGAGTGGGAAAAAGGAAAAGCCCAAGATATTCCTGACTTATGCCGTAAAATGATTTCTAGTGCCAAGAACAGACAAGGAATGCCTGAGAGT
>JAKFXM010000050.1 GCA_021731385.1 Methanobacteriota archaeon | reverse complement strand
ACTTTGGGGTTCGCCCTTATGCCAGTGGCATAAGGGCGAACCCCAAAGTTTTAGACATATGAATGGTGGGAAAAACTATCCATTCTATCATTATCCTGTAAATTGTTATGAGCATATACTAATATTCCATAAACATGTTCAAGATTTAACAAGATTACCTTGTCCAGAATGCGGAACAACACAAGTTCAAAATAATAGTCGATCAGAAATAGGCGTTCAAAGCTGGGAGTGTAATAATGAAAAGTGTACTCATAGAAGTGAGGGTAATCGCGGCAAAAGATATTCTGCTCGTTCTATAATGATGGATTTAGGACAATTGCCAGACCATGAGATAGAAAAAGAAATTTTAAAGAAATGGAGAAAGGACATAGTAGAATTTTCGCCAGTTATCAAGATGTATAATGGGGAAAACAAATTAGGTCATTCTGCACCTTTTCCAGAGGATATACCTGAAATGGCAATAAAACTTTACACATATAAAGGAGATACTATATTAGATCCTTTTGCAGGAAGTTTTACAACCTCTTTAGTAGCAATGAGAACCGGCAGGAATAGCATTGGCATAGATATCAAAAAAGAGTTTGTTAATCTTGGATTAAAGAGATTAAAGGAAAGACTAAAACAAAAAACCCTCAATGGCGATGAGCATACTGTTGAGGTATTGGAAGAAAAAGATATAAGAAATAAAACACTAAATGTTGATAAATCAAAAGTATTTCACAAGGAGACATATACGGAAGAATCAAAAAAGCGACATCAAGAACATTTAAGAAAACTTAAAAACTAAAAGGATATTATTCTCCACTCAAATTTATTTTTCCTGTTTCCGCATTTGCTGCAAAAAGTGATTGGAACAAACTGGCCATCCCCTTTCTTATTACAGTTTATACAACCTCTTATGCCTACGTCAGATTTGCAATTAGGACAATGCCTTAAATTTTCTTCAGCCACTATTTTCCCACAATTATGACATTTAATTGCTCGCAAATACCTCATTTTACAGGAGAAACATTCTTTTTCATCAACATACCAATTAGCACCACATTTTGAACATACTGTCTTAAGAATTATAAACTTGTTATCTCCTGACAAGGGCATATAAACCTCCCACTTCTTTTTTATGAGTTCAAACAGGTTTAATACAATTTCCCTCTTTTTTTCCGTCGGAATGTGCATTTTATTACCTTTTATTTGTCAACTTCTGTTTTTCTCCTTATTCTTTCCATCATCTCTGGCGAGATTTGTTTGATTATTCTTGAGTTTGTTTTTTTCCATTTCTCACTTGCATTTTTTGATTTCCAACTATCTTCTACTTCTTGAGCAGATATACATAATTCAGCAATACCTGATTTTCCGCCTTTTACAAGATTATCCCATTTATTCAAATGCTCTTTTAGTTTGGTTTTTTGAATATCTGCTGAAAAATGAATACGGCAGTTTCCTTTTCTCCAAGACATAGATTTGAAAAAATGTTTCCCCATCAACCTTATAAAATCACTTATAGAAATTATAATAAAATTTTCTTTTTCGTCTTTGTCGTAAAAAAGCCAGATAAAAAAATGTGCAGAATCGTGCATCAAATCTTTAGGTTTATGTGTTAACCCGTAAGACAACTGAGTACCTTCCTTCTCTATTCTTGAACCTTTTACTTGTATTGTCCGTATTATTTGTTTTCCGTTTATCTCCCGTATAGCAACAATATCAATATATCTATCTGAAAGTGGCTGATATACCTCCCAACCCCTTTCTTGTAATTTAAATGCAACAATATATTCGCAGTACTCAGAAAAATCTCTATCTCTGAACTCATTAATGGAACTGTTTCTTAATCTATCTATCTCCTTTGATTTTTCATCTATTGTTGTGTACAATTCCTGTATATCCCTATGTCCATCAATTATTTTCTTCATAGACCGTTTATAGATTTTAACTATTATTGATATGGGGTTTAAATTATAAAGAAGGAATATCTAATTGGTGACTTTATGCCAATCTTTACCAAAAAAATAAATGTCAAAATAAAGAAAGACGAGATTGTTGACATAACAGAAGAGGTTAAAAATTCAGTCAAGGAATCAAAACTGAAAAACGGAATTGCAACGGTTTTTGTAGTCGGTTCAACTGCTGCTATTAGCACAATGGAGTATGAACCCGGACTTCTGAAAGACATCCCAAAGGCATTGGAGAGGATAGCACCTTCAGACATTGAATATGCACATCATGAGACTTGGCACGACAACAATGGAAAGAGCCATGTAAGGGCTACTTTGATAGGTCCAGGCATTGTCATTCCTTTTGTTGATGAAAAATTAACTCTTGGAACATGGCAGCAGATAATCCTGATGAATCTTGACACAACAGATAGAGAAAGGGAGATTATAGTTCAGGTTATTGGGGAATGATAAAGAATTAGAATGACACACGAATTATTTATCTCGATTGATACCAAAAGAATCCTGGCTGAAGATATTTTGGATGGTAAGAGTAAGATTTGCTTAAATAAAGAGAGAGAAGTTAGAAAGAGTAAAGCCGGTGGTTTTGCACAGAAGAAATATCAGAATTTTGTTGAAGATTTAAAATCAAATAAAAAGACTAAACAGTGGATAATAGAGAATTTAATGAAGCCCGGGGTTTTGAGATTTCCTTATGATGAAATCCATGTTGAGAGTGAAGATGAAGAATTAAGAGATTCAATTCAAAATTTTTTATTAGAATTAAATGAAAAATCTAATCCTGACTGAAAAGGAAATAAAATCATGCAAAGAAGGGATTGAGGAATTTATAAGAAAAGAACTTAGAGAGAGTGGAAGAAAGGGCGGTGTTCTTGGACTTAGCGGGGGAATAGACTCTTCGCTGACACTGAAACTGGCTGTTGATGCCGTGGATGATATATATGCCCTTATCCTGCCAGAAGAAGGAATTACTTCGAAAGAGGATATTCAAGATGCAGAAAATCTCGCAAAAGAATTCAGTGTTGATTACAGCATAATTCCAATAAACGGTGTTTTTAATTCAATAAAAAAGGCATTTCCATGGGAATTTTTCAAATCTGAAAAATTAAAAATTTCCAAGGCAAATCTGAAGCCTCGAATAAGAATGCTCTTCAACTATCTTGTTGCAAATTTAGATGACCGGATTGTTCTTGGGACAAGCAACAGGACTGAAATTCTTCTCGGTTATATGACAAAGTACGGCGATGGCGCGGCAGACATAGAGCCAATAGGTAATCTTTATAAAACACAGATCAGGCAGATGGCAGGATATGTTGAAATTCCAGAAAAAATTATAAAAAAGATACCTACTGCAGGGCTCTGGAAGGGACAGACCGATGAAGGTGAATTAGGCGCGAGATATGAGGATATCGATAAAATTCTGTTCTCTCTTGTTGATGAAAATCTTTCTGTTGCTGAAACTGCAAAAAAATTGAAATTTAATCCAGATCTTGTTAAAAAAATCCACAGGAGAATGATGGAAAACAGGCACAAGAGCGAAACTCCGCAATCGCCTGTATTATTTGATTAATTTCAGTGCAAATTCCACCGCATTCTCCGGTGTTATCAGGTATATCCCGCGAGTCACGCCAATTTCCTCAAGGTCTTCCTTAATCAGATTAGAAATTCCACCACTGCCTTTTACGAGAATGACGGGCTTATCATAACTCAATGCCAGTCCAATCTCAGACATTGTTCCTGCCCTGCCACCGATTGCAATTACGGCATCGGAGGATGATACCACAAAGGCATTTCTTGCATAGCCTATTCCGGTTGTTATTGGAATATCCAAATATTGATTTCCATTCGTCTTTTCCAGGGATGGCAGAATTCCAACAGTAGTTCCATCTGCTTTTTTTGCACCCTTGCATGCAAATTCCATCACACCGGTTTTTCCCCCACATACAAGAATGCAATTATTCCTTGCTATCTCAAAGCCAATCCTTTCTGCAATCTTCTGCACATTCTCAGGAATTTCGCCATCGGTTCCAATTACACCTATCCGTAATCTAAATTTTTCCATATCCTCTAACATCAGATTTTTCATCTAATATCAATTCCTGTAATTTTTCCTCTAACATCTTCTTTCTGTTTGTTATCTCTTCAAGATTTTGCTTTATCTCCGTATGTCTTTTTTGCAATTCTGTTCTCTTTGATTGAGTCTGCGATTTTATATCCTGGACCTCCTTTGTTTTTTCAGCCTTCTCCCTCTCTA
>JAKFXM010000060.1 GCA_021731385.1 Methanobacteriota archaeon | reverse complement strand
GTGTTGGTGGTGGTGTTGGTGGAGTTGGTGGTTGTGCCGGTTGTTGTGGTTGAGCCGGTTGTTGTGGTTGTGCCGGTTGTTGTGGTTGAGCCATCCTTGCAAACATCGCCTGGGTACCACCCATCATTAATGCACCCGGACCCATTCCCGCAAGAATGCCACCGAACGTAGTTAAGGCGGTGCCCCAGGGTTTATTAAAGTATGCCATTCCTGCCATTGCCAGCCCTGCACCAATCCATGTCATAACTCCGCTCATCATGAACGGGGTTATAAATATGATAATGGTCCCTACGAAAGACATAACGATTATCATCCAGCAATTGGTATTGCCAGATATTGCAGCGACAATCGAAAAAAGAATATTAACACCGGGGATAGAAGTAAACCCTGAAAGCCCTCCACACTGTTCGGCATAGCTCTTGATTGCAATATCCGAACCGACCACAGCCAGCATCATAACCACGGGTAGAAATGCCCATATAAACGTGAGTCTCATTAATTTTGCACCAAATGCCTTTGTAAATTGAAAGTCCAGGAAATGCAGGAATAGTGTAAATGGAAATAGCATGGCAAGAATAAGGATTATTACATACCTTAGATTAACGATGAAGGGTATCATCAGATTAAGCAAAATTGCCAGTATAAGAAATGTACTTGTAGGAAAAGCCCCAACTGCCGTAGATATTGCTGCCAGGATTGCGAGAAATATAGTAGATGGTAGCATAATCCCCCACAGGGTTCCACTATTTACACCACCTATATTCGCTACTGCAACTGCCAATCCTGCTGAAATGTTGAGGATTATCTGAAATAACTGCATTGAAAGTGTAACAACAACCATGCTAAGTACCAATTTCCAGAACATGGATTTTGCCTTTGCCCGTCCGGCGGGTGTTCCAGCAACAAAGAAGAGATAAACACCGGTGAGAATTATCGCAATTATGTAGAATGGTTGCAATAGCATAATAAAGGAATTCACTACCGTAGCTACTGCAGGGTTTGCATTTGCTCCCGCAACTGCGGGGTTCCATACATTTGAGAATTCCTCAATGTTTGTGAATGTGAAGTAGTGTACTGATACCAGAAGCAATGGAACCAGAACCAGATCAATAACAGTTGCCGTCAATGCAATAGTTGCCGCTATCTCTATAGCCTTTTCTATAAATGTGTCAATTACCGGGATTCCTGATGAGGTAATTGCTAAAATAAGAACAACAGTTGCAACAATTCCATATACCTTCAGATTCCTTTTCATTGTTATTAATTGATGCTTTATGATATTAAATTTTTTTGAGCAACGAACTGCAATTAGTATTAATTTCTCACATTCCATACCTTTATTATTTACTTAAATCACAATGTTTTTTGCTTTTGTGGTTGTTCACTTACCCTCCCCTTTTAAACAATGCCTTAAGACCCCTTCCAGCAACCTTGCCCCTTCTAAGATACTCCTGGAGATATACATCCCTTGACCATTTCTCCAACGCACCCTTTTCAGTATAACCACTCTTGACGAGGTCTTTAATATAGGAGTCCTTGTTAAACTCTCTTCTGAGGGTTGTACCAATGCCCTTCACTACCCTACCTTCTCTTCCCCACACTTCCTTAACCCCTTCTATACCTGCACGATATGACTCCCTGATCGGTTTTTCTTTCCATGTGACTGACTTACTGACCCCCTTTATGCTTTCCTTAGCCATTACCAATGGACTCACGACTCCCTCTTTAGCCCCTTTAACTGCTGAATGGCCTGCCCCCTTTAAGCCACCTTTTACTGTTTCCCTTACCCTGCCTTCTCTAACTACTCTGACAGCTGAACTACCCACTCCTTTTATCTTTCCTCCCCATTCAGGGAATTTTCCACCCTTTAAAACTGCTTTGCCCAATTCCCTCCTCTCAAAGCCGGCAACGGATTTCCTTACATCCCAATAATCAGTCTTTTCTAAATCTAATTTTCCTACATGCTTACCCAAGGCTGCCTTTTTTAAATCCATGGGTGATTTATCAGTCGGAAGCAATGTTGTTCCATGCCCCCTCCTGAAAGCCATCTGTGTTCCATACATTATAATCGCTCCGGGACCCATTCCTGAGAGAATACCTCCCGCAAGTGTAAACAATTCCCCATGGGGTTTATCCCAATTTGCCAGACCATACATTGCCAGCGCACCGCCAACCCATCTCAGGAGGCCAACCATCATCAGGGGAACCATTATCATAAGCAGGGTTCCCGCAAGGGAGAGGAAGATTGTCATGGTGCAGTTTTTCTCTCCAAGCAGAAATTCAAAAAGAGCCAAAGCCCCAAAACCACCTGCAATATACCCGATTCTTTTTTCAACTACCCCCCTACCCAGGTATCTGGATCCTTTTTTGGATATGAGATCTCCAACCCCTCCAAGTTTTCCTTTGATTACCAAATCCGTTATAGTCTTTTGAAATACCTTAAACCCTATTGCGGTCCCGCCAGCAACAGTACCTGTAACACCCAACTCAGTCATAACACTGCACTGATTCCAGTAATTAGTCATAGCAACCTGCGACGCACCAGCAACAAGAACAAAGACAACTGACATAAAAGCCCACATAAAGGTCCATCTCATCATATTCATTCCAAATGCCCGTGTGAACGGGAAATCAAGATACCAGAAGAATATTGTGAACGGAAACAGCATAGCAAGAATTAACAGGACTATATATCTTGCAACTATTATCATTGCAATTAAGCCATTAAAGATAAACATCCAGGCACCGGCAATCATAATAAGCGTCGAGTCTGATGAAAGGGCGGTGATAATTGCCCCAAGAAATAGATTAAACGGAAGAAGAACATAGAGAACATCCAGGTTTGTTGCACTTTCTATCGCTGATGTGAGTGCTGCAGCCACGTTCAGGATTACTTGGAACAATGGAAGTGAAATTGTAACCAAAACCATGCTGAATATTAATCTCCAGAAGATCCCTTTTGCCTTTGCCCTCCCGCCTGGAGAACTTGAAGCAAAAAGAAGATAGAAACCCGTAAGGATTATTGCCAGTATGTACAGGGGCATCAGAAGTTTTATAAAGGAATTTACTATCGCTGTTACTGCCTCTGCTCCCGGTCCTGTAACCTCTGGATTGACGAATCCCAAAGAAATGATGTTTGATAGTCCGGATAACACCAAAAGTATGATAATAATCGTTGCCTTCCCCTCTGCATCATCCATAAAACCCAGAATTCCGCTTAAGGATAATTTTGCCTCTCCAGCAACTGCAAGAAAAATCAAGAGCAATGCAACAATCCCAAATTTTTTGAAATTTCCCTTCATATCTTTATTAACTTTGTCAGATAACTTAAAATCCTTACTTCTTCCCCCTGATCTCCTCCCACATCTCATAGAAGTCCAACCTGCCCTTTCTGAACCATCTGTATGCAAAGACTGCTGACAGGAATATAAGAAGAAGGACCAGGAATTCTACTGAAAGCAGCGGGGATTGCGTCTCATAAGATTCCAGGCTGACGCTTGTCTCAGAAGGACTATATCCCGCTGAAACCATATTAATGAATTCAAATAAACTAAAAGCAAATGAACTCAGCCAAAGATTCAACCGGTGTTTATTTTTCATATTAAGGTCATGCTCTGTAATTTTGATATGAATCTGCTTTGCAGATTCATAGTTACGAAACTCTAATATGATTTTGCTTTGCAAAATCATAGCTTCGACACCTTTGGTGTCGAATAAAGAGTTTCGTATAATATGATTTTGCTATGCAAAATCATAGCTACGAATTTCCAAAGGAAATTCGTATAATTACAGAGCAGTAAAAATTTCCTGAAAGGAAATTTTCTTGAAAATGGATTAGATAATAGTTCCCGTAAATGTAAATCTTATACTTTTTGTGCAATCCCCCACAATTGTCGTGAATGTAGTTTCTCCATTAGGGTCCGTTATTAGTGTTTCCTCGTTCCCACAGTCATCTATTGCAATAACTTTTCCATTTGCTATTGGCTTCTTTGTTTCCAAATCTATAACTAGCAGATGAATAGTAACCTGAGTTCCCGGTTTAAGATTGAAGTAACCAGGATCTATACCGGTAACAATTATCAATGTAGGCTTCTTTAATTCCACATTCACATAGGGATTTTCCCTTACATCGGCAGATGCAGGGAATAACGGAATTGTAATATTCCTGAAGTGTGTTATGAGAGTAATGGTTGCATCATTGAATACTGTATATGGC
>JAKFXM010000108.1 GCA_021731385.1 Methanobacteriota archaeon | reverse complement strand
GCATTCAAAACTGTAAATTCAAAGCCGATTGGGAGGATTGAAAACGGGAGAATAGAGTTCTTCCAGGAAGTGAAACCGCGAGGTGGAGTAGTTGAACTTGATACTAAACTGGAAGAAAGAGTATTCTTATTGAAATATTTCCCGGGACTAAATCCAGCGGTAATTAAAAAATTAATGGAATTAGGCTATAAAGGCATTGTGATAGAAGGAACCGGCCTTGGTCATGTTTCAGAGTCTTTGTTTGATTCAATAAAAAAAGCAATTGACTCGGGAATTTCTATAGCAATGACATCCCAGACGATATATGGCAGGCTAAATATGAATATCTATTCTACAGGAAGAAATCTTTTGGATATTGGCGTAATTCCATGTGGTGATATGCTGTCTGAAACCGCTTATGTGAAACTGATGTGGTTACTTCCAAAAACCTCTGATCCTGAAGAATTAAAAAGGCTTATGCTTACTAACTTTGCGGGCGAGATAACAGAAAGAAGCCATATATTGTTGAATTTTACTCATTGATATTCGCTCAGTGCCTCTTCCTCCATAAAGTGCAGTTTTCCTGGCACAACCAGGACATGGGGTGGGGGTCCAAAATCCCGCTTTATTAGATCTATTGCTTTTCCTGCCTTAATTGTGGAACTTCCACCAAGTCTTGCTACACCGATACAACGCCTGTCGGCCTGAAAGACATTTTCCTGCCTTTTTTCTTCAATTTCCATCAATATCTCAATTCCCTGACTGACTGTCATGAACCTATTTTCCATGGACTTTATATCAAGAAGTAGTAGAGTATGTAGCCCTCTCTCAAGGTTTTCTCCCAGAACATCATAAGGCGTTGTTGGAAAGTAATTTTTCTCCATGAAAGGGATTGTTGTAGTTCTCCCGAATTTATATATCTGGAGCCCCGTTTCTGCAATTGCCGAATATATCGACGATGAATGGACTATTTTAACACCAATCCCGAGCCTTTTAGCCCTTAGGACTAAGTCAATATGAGTAGTTGCAACCATGGGGTCACCGGGGACGAGCAACACCGTGTTATTTTCAATCGAGTTCTTCAGAATTTTCTCATCCGGGTGCTCTTCTATATCCGCCCTTTCCAGAATTTCAATTTTTTTTCCAACTAATTTTTCTATATTCTCTAGATTTCCATTAAAAAAATTCGTATAGAATTCCGCATATATCTTGTTTGAATCCTTCAGAACCCTAAGCCCCTTAAGGCTCAAATCCTCTTCATCATGTAATCCCAATCCAACGAGATAAAGCATTTCAACCCTTAGAGACCTTGTAGAATATAAACTCTCCAGGAATCATACTGGAATATAGAAATAAAAATAAAAAAATAAAAAGAGCGCCATAAAGGCGCTTTTCTGCTTTATCCGACACGAAAGTGTCGGAGCTTCGAGGGCTTTGCCCTCGAATTATGCGTGTACGTTCTTCTGCAACCAGTCAATCAGTACATTACCGGCAGCAACAGTGTCGTCAGCAGTCCAACCAGCAACAATCAGTAGGTTACCGTCTTTCTTGACGATAAACTTCTGTGATGCTGCTGCAATATCGTCTTTTGTAACTGTCGACAAACCGTTAACTGCTGGTCCACCAACAATAATCAGGTTCTTGCTGGTGTCTGCACCGACCTCAGGAACTACAAGGTTGCCTACGATTGGGTTAACAATCGCTTGTGTAACCTTGGTCTTTGTTACCTCTCCTGCAGTCACTCCAAACTCATCAACTGTGAAGGAACAACATCCTGCTGTTACAGTCTTTCCTTCATCAGCCTTTGTTACGGTTGACTTTACGACTGTTTCCTGCTCTGAAGTACCTATAAAGTAGGTTGCGTGCACATTGTCCACTGGATGCCTTAACTCTACAGACTGAATCTTGTTGTCTGCACCCCAGTCTATGGTGTATTCATCGTCACCCTTTGGTGTAATCAATAGGGTGTCTATGTCCTCGTCTAATGTTATATCTACACCTGTCAGCATAACACTGTTGTCATATGTATATCCTAGGTCTGTTTCATCATAGTTTCTGTCTGTAAAGTCAATATAGACTGCTTCATTGTCATAATTCTTTAATTGCACTAGTATATCTTCATCATCTCCATCCTTATTCAGATCTAAAGCAGAAGCCTTGACATTCTTCTCATCATTCATCTGCAAGGATGCATCTACACCAGTCTCCTTCACCACAGAAAGCTGCAGGCTATTCCCATTTTCATCAAAGTCTGTAAATACACCCAGCATTGCTGGCACAATTGTTATATAGTTGTCATCACTAAATATTATTGTCTTATCACTGTCATCAAAGTAGACATCAATACCCTTAAATGCATTAGCTTTAAAGAATATGTCCTCAGCATCAAGGGTTATATTTGCATCATTTTCGTATTTTCCAGCATCCTTGTCATCAAGTGCATCTACAAGTGCAAGCTCTCTGAAGGTTACATCATCCTTTAGATTATCTTCTGTACTCCATTTCTCAAATGTTATCTTTTCTCTGCTTCCGCCTGTCTGTGGGTCCAATGTCACTATAACCTCATCATCATCAGGTCCTGCCTGATTCTTTTCATCTTCGTACTTCAGGTATTTGTAGATAACGCCATCTATAATAAACAGATCGTTCTTCTTGAATGGACCTTCATCAAGCCGAACATCGTTGTATCTGTTTCCGTCACTGCCTGTAAGGCTGATCTTTATCTGGTATGGATCGTCCCCTCTTTCTATTTCGATATTACCTGCTCCTTCGCCTGACGCCAGACTTTCCCTGAACTTGTTTGTCATAAACCCGTCAAATGTCAACTTAAAGTTATTCGGGAAGTTCAGAGATTCGCCCTTTTCTAATGCATCCTCATCATCCAATTTCTTGGTGTAGGTAATTTTTATGTTTTCAAGCAGGGAATCTGCCTTGTCATCCATGTCGTCATATTCCGATATATCACAGTCTTCATCCTTTGCGTCTGCTGGTGCATCCGCACATGTATCAACTGTCGTAAACTCAACCCTCCAGTCCTTGTAATCCACACCATTCATCTCTAAATCTTCACCATCTTCTAAGAGAACATTTGTTGTTGTATCATACACGATAACTGATGCCGTAGACACGGAATCTGCTTCTTCAGCATACACACCAGATATCTCAAGGTTATCCACCTTGCCGTTTGCCATCTTTGATATCTGTGTCTGTACAATGGTCCCGTCTGGCTTTTCTACATTCAATAGAATGCCTGCTACCTGGAATTCTGCAGAGTATATAAGGTGGTCAATCTTAAACTTATATCCATTGAACTCTGCTGTGTAGCCTTCACTTGTAACGCCATCCAGAACCTTAGCTTTAGAGAGGTATATCTTTGTGCTGCCTTCAATGTCTCGAACATAGTAATCCTCACCAAATAGGACTACCTTACCCCTGTATTCAAAGTCTATCTGGTCATCAGCAGTTGCACCCTTTGTGATTGTCTTCATTGGTATATAGCCGGTTTCTACGATGTATTTTATTGCATCCTTGTCTATTGCCATCCTAAGACTCTCTGATTCATCCTCGCCAAGCCCAGACTCATAATACCATATCTTGCCGGAATCAACTGTTATCCTTTCCTTCATCTTATGGGACGGGTTCTTCAGTGCCTCTAAGCAGAGGGTTTTACAAAATAAACAGTGTATGTTGTCATAACTCCCTTCAACAAGAAGCCCTGCTTCTGTTCTTGTCTGCTGGTCACATGCAATACTATATTGCGTAAAATCCCCCTTCTCATATGTTCTTACAACATCCTCAAACTTCAGACCAATGTCCTCCTCATAGAAATCACCGGTATCTTCTCCAACCCCTATGGAGTCCTGCCTGTAATCACCAGTAGCCCCTCTTGCTGCAGTGCTTATTACAACCTTTCCTTCCGCTGCAGCCTCAGCACCCCCTATCTCTGTTGTCTTTGAGACATAGGCAAGATTTCCTATCGTTGCTGCAATATTACCTGCTGCAACTGCGTCAGTTGCCATCCCTTTCTCACCAACCACGATCTGCACAATCGGGTTGAAGTTTCCATCATAAAAATAGCCCTTGTCAAGTCCCTTGGTGTCTAATCCAGCACCGACCGGACCTGCAAGCGCTGCCCCCAACATCACGGCACCTGTTGCAAGGGTACCTATGTGTTTTATATCCATACTTTTCATTTTTTGTTTGTTTTTTCCACCAATAGCCATGCTATTGGATTTGTT
>JAKFXM010000110.1 GCA_021731385.1 Methanobacteriota archaeon | reverse complement strand
ATGATAACAGAGAAAAAAATCACAGACGCAGTTGTAGAATTAATCAGAAAAGCAGAGACAGACCTGCCTAGGGATGTAGAATTAGCATTGAGAAGGGCGTATCTTTCTGAGAAAAATAAAATTGCAAGGATTCAGTTAAGGAATATTCGTGATAATATAAAATATGCAAGAGAGAACAGAATTCCAATCTGCCAGGATACAGGATTGATAAATTTTTATGTTAAAATTGGGGGTAAGGCCGATGTTGATTTAGGAATAATTAATAATTCAATAAGAAATGCAGTAAAGATAGCTACAAATGAGATTCCCCTCAGACCAAATACTGTTCATCCATTAACAAGAGAAAATTCAGGCAGTAATATTGGAATCAATATCCCAGATATAGAAATAGAAATTCTTCCGGAAAAGGAATATATTGAAATTATTGCATTCGTCAAGGGGGCAGGGTCAGACAATATGAGCAAACTGGCTATGCTAAAGGTATCTGATGGAATTGCAGGAATTAGGAAATTTGTAATAGAGACAGTGGCAAATGCGGGCGGAAGACCATGTCCCCCAACGATTGTTGGTGTGGGGATAGGGGGTTCTTCAGACATTGCAGCAAAATTGGCAAAGAAGGCATTGCTCAGGAAAATTGAATTGAGAAGTGGGGATAGGAAGATTGCAAAATTAGAGGATGAATTACTGAAAAAAATAAATAAACTTGGAATCGGGCCAATGGGCTTGGGCGGGAAAACGACAGCACTTGATGTTCACATAGAAATTGCACATTGTCATACGGGAAGTCTGCCTGTTGCAGTAAATCTTGGCTGCTGGGCGAACAGGCATAAAACAGTTAGAATTTATTGAATAAAACATAATTCTTATATGCAATGGATGAAATTACCTCCAACAGAATAAGAATAAAGGACATGCCAGAGGATGAAAGACCAAGAGAAAAATTGATGAAATATGGAGCTGATAAATTGACAGATGCAGAACTAATGGCTATACTTATATCCTCTGGAACAAGGGAAAAATCAGCACTTGAGTTATCCAAAGATATGCTAAATAACCTTGGTGGATTTAGAGGCATTGCAGGAAGAAGAATAGATGAAATAACTAATATCAAGGGTGTCAAAACTGTAAGAGCAATAAACATAGCTGCATCATTTGAAATCGCGAGAAGGATAGTAAATGACGTTCTTGGCGTAGAGGATACTGATCTAAAAGATGAGTAGCATTCCTAATCCCTATAAAACCGCATATACTGAGTGGACTGTAACAGGGATATTTGAGGATTGGATAAATAGGGTACTTAAGGATAAGGGTCTTCATTACCGTGCAAGACAGGAAAAAAGAATTTTAGCTGACCAGAAGAGACCCGACTTGATTATAGAGGATACGTCAGGGGCACCTGTTTGTCTTATTGAGATAAAACCGCCATCATGGGACGTCTATACTCATGAACTTGTCAAAGACGCTTTCTGGAAGGCTGATAAGATAAAGGCACCATATTTTGCAACATGTAATATAAACAGACTCATCTTCTTTGGAACTAGGGCTTATGATGAAGTAAACAAAGAGGGAAAATCCTTTTTGGATGCTTTGATAAGACCCTACGATATTACAGACATCTATGAGTTAAAGGAGGTTGAGGATATAGAGCATAAAATAAGAATCCAGAAATTTCTTGGGGAATTTTTAGAAGAGCTGATTTTGATTGCAACTGGCAAAAAGTCAAAACCAAAGATCGCAATTGATGAATATTTCATTTCATATCTTCATTCCGTAATAAACTCCTTACGGGTTTCATACAGGCATTTTATAACGAAAAAATCTAGGGATAAGAAATTTCTAAATAGCGTTTCCGGCTGGTTCAAACAGCAGATGTGGTCTTTTACAAGTTCTCTGCAGGACTATGAAAGAATGGCAAGACAGGCGGCGTATCTTCTTGTCAATAAGATTCTTTTCTATGCAGCATTGCAGGAAAAATTTGACCTTGAACCACTGGATGTTCCAAAAAGTCTAAGAAGTGGGGAGCGTCTCCAGAAGGAACTGCAATTCTTTTTCAATGAGGTTTTAAAGATTGACTATGAGACTATATTCACAACCGATTTTATTGACCAGATTGCATTCCCAGAAGATAATGAGGCAATAAACTCTGTAAAGAATCTAATTGTTGAGATAAATCGCTACAAGATTTCAGAGATAGGATATGATGTTCTCGGTAGCATATTTGAAAATTTGATACCAGAGAGGGAAAGGCACAAATTAGGGCAGTATTTCACAAATGCAGATGTCGTTGATTTGATACTAAAATTCTGCATTCAAGGTGAAAATGACATTATCCTTGATCCGGCCTGTGGTGCAGGGACATTTTTAGTCAGGGCTTATCAGCAGAAAAAACTTATGAACCCTAGACTCATGCATGAAAAAATCCTGCCTACTCTCTGGGGTGTAGATATATCTAAATTCGCCTCGCATTTAACCACAATCAATCTTGCAGTAAGGGACCTTGGTGTTGAAGAGAATTATCCAAGAACAATTCATTCAGATTTTTTTGAACTTACACCGTCAAGTATAGGATTCAAAAAGCCTGTGAGTTTCAAAGGACTTGGAAAAGAGGAAAAAGAGTTTGAACAACCCCACAACTTTGATGTGGTGGTTGGCAATCCACCATACACAAGGCAGGAGGAGATGGAGGATTTAATGGAGGTCGGCTATAAGGATGAACTTATAGAAAAAGCCCTGACCATAGGAAATGAAAGGATAGCCAATATAGGGAAACGGGCAGGAATTCATGTCTATTTCTTTATCCATAGTTATAAATTTCTGAGGGATGGCGGGAGATTTGGCTTTATCGTGTCAAATTCATGGCTTGATGTAGACTATGGCAAAGGCTTGCAGGATTTCTTTCTAAGGAACTACAGAATAATTGCGATTATTGAATCAAATGTTGAGAGATGGTTTGCAGATGCAGACATCAATACATGTATCGTAATCCTTGAAAGATGTAATGACAAAAATAAGAGGGACAATAACATTGTAAGATTTGTACAACTCAAAAAGAGGCTTGAAAACTTTATCCCAAAGGCTGGGAAAGACTGGAGTGATGAGATAAAAAGGATTAAAGAGATAGACAAAGTTGTAAAACAGATTCTGTTTCATGAAGAATACTATGAAAATGACGAGATAAGGATTTACTCAAAACTCCAAAGCGAGCTTTTTGCCGAAGGATATGGCAAAGAGGAAAAAACATATGTTGGCTCAAAATGGGGCAAATATCTCAGGGCACCAGAAATATTCTTCACTATTCTTGATAGGGGCAAAGATAAATTTGTGCCTTTGAAAGAAATAGCAGATGTCAGATTTGGAATAAAAACGGGAGCAAACGAATTTTTCTATTTAACAGAAGAAGAAATCAAGCACTGGGGAATAGAAAAAGAATTCTGGATGCACAGGGAAGATGGAAATTGGGTGCCGAATTATGTCATCAAAAGCCCAAAAGAATGCAAGTCGATCATCGTTAAACCAGAAGATTTGAAATATAGGGTTTTAATGATACACAAAGACAAAAAGGACTTGAATGGCACGAATATTCTGAAATACATTCAATGGGGAGAACAACAGGGTTTTGATAAAAGGCCAACTTGTGCGTCAAGAGGAGAAAGATGGTGGGATTTGGGTGAATATAATCCAAGTAAATGCCTATGGGTAATGACTATCCGAGAAAGATTTCTAACTTATTTTAATAAAGGGAAGGTCTCTGTTGATGCACGATTGTATGATATACATTCAAAAATTAACCCGAAATTATTAGGCTCTATTCTCAACTCAACTTTATCAATATTTAATATTGAATTGTTGAGTAGAAGTTACGGTGGCGGTGGGGGACCAATAGATGTTAAAGTATATGAAGTAGGGGATCTACAAGTAATCGATACTTCTTCAATTTCAAAATCCCAACTTCAAAATCTCTCAAAAGTTTTCGACAAACTCTGCCAACGCGAAATCGGCTCTGTTTTTGAAGAGATCGGCGCGCAAACTCCTGAAGACATCTCCCTCGACAAAGTAAAGCCCGACAGGCGCGAATTAGACAAAATCATCATGGGAGAAATCCTCGGACTTTCTGATGAGGAGCAGTTGCAGGTTTACAAGGCAGTTATCCATCTTGTTAAGTCCAGAATTGAGAAGGCAAAAAGTGTCAAAAGGAGCAAAAAATCAAGGTCTGAAATCAATAC
>JAKFXM010000196.1 GCA_021731385.1 Methanobacteriota archaeon | reverse complement strand
ATAGAAATTTAAGGCCGACAATTGAACTTATAATCAAAGAATACAAATCTCTGAAGAGATTGATAAGGAGGTGACTACTTATCTAATTTTGTAGACACCCATTATCTACCCCTTCTTGGAAATCCTCATCAATATTGCCTCATGCATCCTCTTTATGAATTCCATCCTGTCCTCCATCTTCAGGACATCCATGTAGCCCCGGGCAATCATGTTCAGTGCAAACGGGGAGGGAATTTCAGTTGATATTGTCTCTATCCTGATTTCCCCGTTTTTAATCTTGTCCATAATCTCTGTGGCATGCCCTATGTCCATCAAATCCTCCAGGACCTCCCTTCTTGCTTCTTTTAATATCGGGAAATCATGGAATTTACTGACGAAATTCAGCAGAATCCTTGAGCCAATCTGTTGTCTTCCAACCGACTTCCTGTGCCCCTTATAGGTACGGAGAATCATAAGAGACCTTGTTGCACAGTGCCTGAACCTTCTTGCAAGAACCTCCGTTTTTTCAACTGCCCTGATTAGAATTTCCCTAAGATTTACTGCCTTAAGGTCATCAAATGCCTGCAATGCCTGAATCTTTTTCTCTCCTGCAGAGATATAAAATCCGTTATCTGTCAGACTTATCATCGTATCCCTTTTTTCCCTTTTTGATATTACATATGCTACAGCCCTTGAAAGTGCATCATTAACCCTCCTGCCAAAGAGTGTGTGAAATATCACATATTTTTTGTCACCAAAGCCGCGATAGAATTCAATTACTACTTTTTTGTCTGTTGGAATTTTAGCATAAAGATATTGCTCCTTCATGTACTCATAGATTGAATTTGCACTGTTCTCATCTACATAAAGATATTCGTTTATGAATTTCAAAACTTCAGCCTTTTTCTCACCTAGGGATAACTTTTCTCCAACAAACCTTCTGAATCTTCCGATTTCAAGTGCAAGGTCAAAACTCAGCGGGAGTTGCTCTGAAAACCATGAGGGGATTGTAGGTACCCTTCCTGCTGCTGAAACAACCTGAACTGTCTGTCCCCTTGCATACTTGAACTGATAGGTTCTCCCGCCAAGGACAAAGATGTCCTCTCTTTTCATTCTCTCTAGGAATCCCTCGTCAATTTTTCCAATTGCCTGATCCCCTATCTTGACCTGCACAAAGGATTCGTCAGGAATTGTTCCGATATTCGTTGAGTAGAGAACCCTTGCCATTTTGCATCTCTTTCCCATTACTCTTTTATCCCGGTTAATCCAGATTTTTGCATATACATTTCTCTGCTCCAAGTCCACATATTCGCCTGAGAGATATTTCAGAACATTTTCATAGTCATAAATATCCAGATTCCTGAAGCAGTAACTCCTCTTTACAAGATAGTAGACATTGTCAATATTCTGCACGCCCTCTATTGCAATCCCGTAAATCTGCTGTGCCAGAACATCAAGTGCATTATCAGGAATATGAATCCTGTCAATTCTCCCTTCCAACCCATCCTTCAACAGTACAGAACACTCAACAAGATCATCCCTGTCCATTACAACAATCCTGCCCTTGGCAATATCGTGTAGTTTATGACCTGATCTTCCAACCCTCTGCAACGCCCTTGCAACAGATTTCGGAGAACCAAGAAGAATTACAAGGTCTATATAACCTATATCAATCCCAAGTTCAAGGCTTGTTGATGAAACAACGCATTTCAATTTTCCATCCTTTAACCTGTTTTCCATGTCTATCCTGTGTTCTCTTGAAAGTGAAGAATGATGCGCCCCTATATTTTCGCCATAGTATTGCGGGAAATTAGTCTTGAGATTATGGACAACGCTCTCTGTTCCGCTCCTTGTGTTTGTGAATATAAGGGTTGTTTTGTGCTCTGAGATTAATTCATGAAGAAGTTTGTAGAGGCTGTCCTGCAATTCCTTATGAGTGGTGTTCATCAGATTTGGTACAGGTGTCATTACCTTCAAGTCCAGTTTTTTTATAAACTGCACATCAACAATCTTGCAATCCCTTGATTCCCCGTTCTCGTATCCGACAAGAAATTTGGCAATCTCTTCAAGAGGCGATACAGTAGCAGAAAGGGCAATCCTTGTGAACCTGCCTGCTAAGTCCTGCAGTCTCTCAAGACTAAGGGTAAGATGGACACCCCTTTTATTTTCAGCCAATGCGTGAATTTCATCTACTATAACCCACTTGACATCTTTTAGAAATTCCCTGAATTTCGGTGCATTCAAGATTATTGAGAATGTTTCAGGGGTTGTAATTAATATGTGGGGCGGTTTTTTGAGCATCGATGATTTTCTGCTTGATGGCGTATCCCCTGTCCTCACCATAACCCGGATTCCCAAATCCCTGTTGGCAATTTCGGTAATCTCCCTGAGCGGTTCATTAAGATTTTTCTCAATGTCATTATTCAGTGCCTTTAGTGGTGAGATGTATAGACAGTAGATTTTATCCTCAAGAGAATTCTTTTCTGACAGTTTTATCAGTTCATTCAGAATGGAGAGAAATGCAGTAAGCGTTTTTCCACTTCCCGTCGGTGCAGAAATTAGTGTATTCTCACCCCTATGAATATTAAGAATTGCATATCTTTGCGGTAGTGCAAATTCCCCGAATTTGCCCTTAAACCATGTCCTGATTAACGGGCATAATTCCCTATATATCTCCTCATCGCTGTACGGCTCTTTTTGAAATACTATCATAGGCTCTTAGATCCCCGCCACCCCTTTATTGCCTTTTCATATGCTTCGTGCGTCCCTGTATCAAACCACTGACCATTGAAGGGGTAACCGTATAATCTCCCTTCTTCGGCAAGTTTCGGGAAGACATCCTTCTCCATCATTGCATGCCTCTTAGGGATAAATTTCAGGACCTCTGGCTCAAGGACATAGACGCCCGCATTTATTAACTTGGATTTGGTAGATCTTGGTTTTTCTATGAATTTAAGTATCTTATCCCCCTTCAATTCCGCAACCCCGAAGCGCGAAGGATCCCTTACGGGGGTTAATGCGATTGTGGCAATTCCCCCATATTTCCTGTGTGACATTATCATATCATGGAGGTCTATATCTGCCAGAACATCCCCATTCAGCATAAGGAATGTTTCATTAAGATGTTTTTTCATAAGATTTAGTGGTCCTGCGGTGCCCATTCTCTTTCTTTCCTCAATGTAGGTTATATCAACACCAAAATTGCAGCCGTTTCCAAAGTATTCCTTTATCTTATCCCCTAAATAACCTGTTGAGATCAGTATATCCCTTATCTCATACCTTCTCAAAAGTTCGATAATATGCTGGATAAGTGGTTTGCCCTGGATTGGGATAAGCGCCTTTGGCATTTCATAGGTAAAGGGCCGCATTCTTGTTCCTTCCCCTCCTGCCAAAATAATTGCTTTTTTTACCCTATGCGCATGGAGTGCCTTTGACAACAGAATCTCTATTGCCTGCGAACGGTCAGCAATATTTTTTCCATTAATCGTATTGTCTATATCCCTCAGGATATCCTTTCTTAGTTTTATTGTTATACTCTTTCTTTTCATCTGAACCGCTGGAAACCTACGGTTCTCCTGAATTGTCCTCTTTTTCAATTTTCTCAAAATAACAGTAATTCAAATTCAATCAGAATTTGCGATCAACAGCCGAAGGCTGTTGAGACGCGACAGGCATAGCCTGTCGCTGCGAATGGAGTGAGCAAATTCCTTTTCTTTTGGGAATCAAAACACCTTTTCTTTTTAAAGAAAAGGGTTTTGGGCCCGACCGGATTCGGACCGGTGATCTTTCGCACGTCAAGCGAACGTCATAACCAACTAGACTACGGGCCCCTCTAAAGGCATCTCATAATTTAAGCAGGCAATCATTGATGTAACTCTTTTTCTTTTTGGGAATAAAAACACTTTTTCTTTTTGTAAAAGAAAAAGGGTTTTTCGGCATAAACCAACTAGACTACGGGCCCCTCTAAAGGCATCTCATAATTTAAGCAGGCAATCATTGATGTAACTCTTTTTCTTTTTGGGATAATGAAATCTTTCCCTTTTAGTATCAAGAAGATTTTCCTTCGGAACAAGAAAAATTTCCTGAAAGGAAATTTTTGTGCCCAATTTGCCCAAAGGGCAAATTCGGGAATCTTAACTGTTCTGTAATTATATGAATTTCCTTTGGAAATTCATAGCTATGATTTTGCTTTGCAAAATCATATTATACGAAACTCTAAAGAGTTTCGTAGCTATGAATCTGCAAAGCAGATTCATATTA
>JAKFXM010000217.1 GCA_021731385.1 Methanobacteriota archaeon | reverse complement strand
TTTCAATAATATATTTATTTTTATGCTATAAGAATTAATTATATTCCAAATTTTATGCTAAATTGCAATATTTTTAACTTTTAGACTGTCTTTTTGAAAAAGATTAGAAAGAAATAAAAAGAGAAGTATTCATGTATTCACAATAAGAGCATAAGCAAAAATTTTTATTTATATATTACAGATATGAAATATATAATGTAACTTTTATTTTTTAATGCATTTAAAATTCAAATAGGTTTAAAAAGGTGTTAAAAATGAAAGGCAAGGGCAAAAAGAAAAACCCTGTGAAAAAAACTGTGAAAAAAAAGGTTGCCGAGGAAGAGAAGGAAGAATATAAAGGGGCTTTAGATTATACGCCCGAAAACGAGCCTTATGAGAATGATTGGGACATCAGTTATGATGAGGGTTACTATGACTATGATTCGGATTATAGTGACGATTATAGTTCCTAATAAAAAATAGATCAATTAAAAGGTGATAAACAAAATGGATAATTTATGGGGTGAAATCGGGGCAACGGCTGGTGAGATATATACAAACTTTGTTAAATCCGAAAAGCCGGTATCTATTGAAACGGTAAGAGAGAAGATAAAGAGAAAAGATCTTGTTGAAATGGCTATAGGGTGGTTAGCGAGAGAGGGCAAAATTCAGGTGAATAAAGACAGTAAGAATATGACTGTTAAGATAAAGGTTTGAATTTTCTCAGGTAAATCAATTGGATTTATCTTTGCCATTAGGGGGTAGCGAATAAATCGCGATATGAATGAATGTAGAGTATAAGAAATTAAGCGAAGGGATAGGTTTAAGATTAATGGGCAAAGACTATAAACTGACCTATCCTAAGAGGGTATGGGACGACTACCCGGAAGGACTAAAGGAGATGCTTGCCGATAACCTTATTTATCTTGTTACGATGCATCTCCCCCTACTTTTTAACGAAAAAGAAGTAGATTACAATACCTCTTTTCCCTACTTTAAGCCTCTCTTCTACGAAAATATGATAAATGACATCATTGCCTCTTCTGATACATGCCCGGAATCATCTGCTGATCTTCTCAGGAAATTCGTTAATATAGACTACCATTTCAGGGACTATAATGTAAAGATGGCTAGTTATAAACAATGTATCGAAGAAAAGGCAATTATAACCTTCACATATGGTAAGGAAAGCCTTCTTACATATGCATTGTGCAATGAGATTGGCCTGGATTCCTTGCTTATTTATATTAAAGAACCCGAGTTGAAAGATGTCTATGAAAATAAACATAAGAGTATCCTAAATAAACACTTCAATAAAAATTTTAACGCTGATGTAATGGAATTATCCAATGATATTGGAATACTGCGCCAGAACAGGCACTGGGGCTTTGATGAAAGCAGTATTGCAGGATGTCTGCAACTAACTAGCTATTGTCTTGAATTGCTTCCATTTTCGCAGTATTTCAAGGCAGGTTACCTGATGTTTGGAAATGAAAAGAGTTGCAATGATTTCTATTATAATAATGACGGTTTCAGATCATATCCGATATTCGACCAGACCCATGAATGGATGATACAGCTTGAGAATGTAGCAAGATCGATGGCAAATAACCATGTTCATGTTGTCAGCATTGTAGAGCCGCTCCACGAGATTGCGATTATGAGAATACTCCATAGCAGATACAAAGAAATTGGGAAATATCAGATGTCTTGTTTTACTGATAGCCTCGATGGAAAGGACAATAGATGGTGCCAATCCTGTTCTAAATGTATGCGAATGTTCATCTTTATGAAAGCATTGGGTATTGATGTCGGAAATGTGGGCTTTACGAAGAATCTTTTGGAGAGGGAATTCGAGAAACTATATCCCTTGTTTTCAAATGGCGATCCCCATACAAAAATGATACGCTATGATCACACGGGTAATGGAAAGGACGAACAGATGCTTGCATTTTACATGGCATACAAAAACGGGGTAAAGGGGGATTTAATTGACGAATTCAAGAAAAAATTCCTGGAAGAGGCAAAATCAAGGGAGGATGAATTGTATAAGAAGTTCTTCGGGATTCATGAGAGTATAACGATTCCCGATAAGATCAAGAATGGGATTCTTAGCATATACAAGGAGGAGTTAGGGGAATATAACTAAACGACCCGCTCCCATTCCCCAGGACTTCGAACTGATAGCCTTTTGGGAATACATAAAGGCTTATATTATCGCTTGGCGAAAAGGCTATATGGTGTTCAATAAGATAAATTTGCCTAAATAATGGCTAACATCCAACCAAATGTAGAGGATTTTGAATGATAGACTTTTGGGATTAGATAAAAACTAACATTACCGCTTGGCGAAAAGGCTATATGGTGTTCAATAAGATAAATTTGCCTAAATAATGGCTAACATCCAACCAAATGTAGAGGATTTTGAATGATAGACTTTTGGGATTAGATAAAAACTAACATTACCGCTTGGCGAAAAGGCTATATGGTGTTCAATAAGATAAATTTGCCTAAATAATGGCTAACATCCAACCAAATGTAGAGGATTTTGAATGATAGACTTTTGGGATTAGATAAAAACTAACATTACCGCTTGGCGAAAAGTCTATAAGGCTATATAAAAACCGTCTGCTTTATCCCCCCTGTCTTGTAATTTACCAAATTCTTGTGTGACCACCTTGAAAAGACCCCGCCGAATTTTGGTTTTTTTCCGGTAAAGACAAAGACATCGCATGTTGTGTTCTGCAATGAGATTTTGCCATTATCAAGTTTTGGAGTAAGGCTCGGCATAGCCCTTTCCTGAATCATCGCAGTTTCGGGGTATCTTTCCCTTGACTCCTTAAGCAGTTTCGCCCATGAGTTCTTCCAGTAATCTACGCCGAAGTAAATCCTTTTTCCACCCCCGCGGTTCCCGAATTTTAGAACGGTATTATCCTTGTTCTTTATCAGGGTGTTAATCCTTGTTCCGCGCAGGAATCTTGAATACGGGATCTGGACTATGTCCTCTGGTCTTGCGTATGGTGATAATTCATCCTCATCTCTGAGTTTTATAAGGAGTGTCTTCAATCCCCCAAAAAATGCGTCCATCTGGTTTATCAGATGGACATTTCCGTGCTTTATGCAATCACACAGTTTTTTCATCCTCAAAACCTGATGTGTTCTCAGATATCTGCATATAAGGTCAACCCTCTCTCCTTTATACACGACATCATCCTTTGTAATTTCAAGTTCCCCTTTCTTAATCAAATTCCCTATCTCCTGATATTGTACATAATCTATATTCAATCCTCTGCTTCTGAGGGAATTTATTGCCTCTCTCCCCCTTTGTTCTGTTATGTAGAGAACCTTACTGCCTTTAATTCTCTTCAGGACGTATCTTATCGTATCCTCCCATCCGTCTGCAAAATCTACGGTCCAGCCATTGGTAAGATCCCCGAAATATTTCTGATAAATAGAGCAAAATGATCTTGAATTCTCCCAGCCGGCCCTGTTGGCATTTACCTCGTAGATTCTTGCAGTTTTGTCCGGCTGAAGAGAGCCGTCAATCCTGCTCTCCATTATCGATGGAAATTTCGGGTCTACCAATTCTCTTGCTATTTCATAAAATCTCGTACTTGGAATGTTGTACTGCACCTTCTTCGGTATTACCTCTGATAATGGGGTTCTCTCCCCCTCTCTCGTCTCCTTTAATATCCTGTTCAGAACCCCTATGGTGTTCTCGCATCTTTTTATATGCCCCTTTATCATGCGCATTTGCAGATACCTTGGGGTAAAGATAAATTTATCTACCTTTTTAATGCGCCGCATATCCGCCTTTGCAATTTTTATTTTTTTCTGAATTTCAGGGTCCTTAACCATGTCAGAATATCTGTCATAATGCTCCCTGAATTCCAAGAATTCATTAAATTGTTCCTCTTTATCCATTTCTCAAGTCTAAAACCGAATTATACGAAATTCCAAAGGAATTTCGAAGCTATGATTTTGCTATGCAAAATCATATTATACGAAACTCTAAAGAGTTTCGTAGCTATGATTTTCCTTCGGAAAATCATATTATATGAATTTCCAAAGGAAATTCATAGCTATGAATCTGCAAAGCAGATTCATATTATTCGAAAGCAAAGCTTTCGAAGCTATGATTTTGCTATGCAAAATCATATTATCTGATTAAGCAGTAATTTCAAATAACCTATATAAGGCAGTCTTATCCAACCCCTTGCAGTCAATTGTTTTTCCGTTACGGGTAATGAAATACCGCCACC
>JAKFXM010000097.1 GCA_021731385.1 Methanobacteriota archaeon | reverse complement strand
AAAGATATAACAATCATAAGAGGATACAAAAAAGAAAAAATCAACTATACCGGCGTAAAATATGTTTACAACATGAACTACCGGAGAAATAATATTCTTGAGTCCTTAATGTATGCCGAGAGCGAGATGAAAGATGAATTTGTATGTAGCTATTCGGACATACTTTTTGATCAGAGTGTTCTGGAAAAACTATTGAAAAGCAAGGACGATTTCTCGGTAGTTGTTGACACAGACTGGATAAAAAATTACGAGAATAGATTTCAACATCCTATAGAAGAAGCAGAGAAAGTTGTTGTCAAGAAAGACAATATAATAAAAATTGGAAAAAATGTCAATGCAAATGAAGCGCACGGCGAGTTTATCGGTTTGGTTAAATTTTCAGAAAAAGGTGCAGATATATTAAAAAGAGAGTATGTGAGAGTCAAAAAGCAATTAGGACCAAATTCTCCTTTTCACGAAGCACTTTCACTTGAAAAGGCATACCTTACGGATATGTTTCAGGAATTAGTTGATAGAGGTTATAGGATTACAAATGTGGATATAAAAGGGGGTTGGATGGAGTTAGACACTGGAGAAGATTTTAAAAAAGTAGAAGAGGTAATAAAATAAAATGGACAACACAAAAGATTTTAGATACTGGAGGAAAAGGATTTTGATTACTACATGGCTGACTTATAGTGCGTTCTATCTTTGTAGAGTGAATATGTCTGTTGCAATACCTGGAATAATGGCTGAATTCGGTCTTTCTAAAACTTTAATGGGGGGCGTATTGACGGCACTCTTTACAACCTATGCTATAGGTCAATTCATAAATGGCCAACTAGGTGACAAATTTGGCGCGAGAAAATTAGTTACTCTTGGAATTTTTGCTTCTGCTATTCTAAATTTTATCTTTGGGTTTTCAACGGGTCTTACAGCGATGATTATTATTTGGGGCTTGAATGGATATTTTCAATCAATGGGTTGGGCACCAACAGTTAAAACAATCGCCAATTGGTTCCCACCGGGAATGAGGGGAAAGGTAGGTGGGATATTAGGCTCTTCATACCAGGTAGGTAATGCATATTCTTGGGCGCTTGCTGGTTTTGTTACTGGTCTTTTAGGCTGGAGATGGGCATTCTGGATACCAGCAATAATTTTCCTTATCTTTGGAATTCATTGGTATTTTAGGATAAGGAACGCTCCGGAGGAGATTGGATTACCAACAATAGAAGAGGAACGTGAAGGTAAAGAATGCAGTGAAATTAGAAAAGATGAGCATATAGGGTTTAAAAATACGCTAAAATTAGTCTTAACTTACAAGAGAATATGGATTATAGCAATTGCCATGTTTTGCCTTAGCATCATTAGATACGGTTTCATGGACTGGGCAGTTACATACATGTTTGAAGTTCAAAAAGCTGCAATATCTACGGCAGCGTACAAAGCAATGGCAATTCCAATTGCAGGTTCTCTTGGAGCAGTCTTTGCAGGTTATTTAACTGATAAAAAATTCCAATCAAGAAGAGCCCCCATGATAACGATCATGTTACTTTTACTCTCTTTTTTTGCTTGGTTATATCCAAAAATACATGCAGGAGACTGGGTTTTGAGTTTAACTGTGCTACTAATAATAGGTTTTTTGACTTATGGTCCACATGTTCTACTAGTTGCTGTTGCACCAATGGATTTTGGAACAAGAAAAGCAGCATCTTCTGTAACAGGGTTTGTTGATGGTTTTGCTTATATTGGGGCAGCATTAACAGGCATAGGTTCAGGATGGCTTATAGACAATTATGGCTGGAATGCGGCATTTGACTTCTGGGTTTTAAGTGCAATATTTGCAGCTATTTTAGTTGCAACACTATGGAACTATAAACCAAAGAAAAGGGAATATCATTAATCGGGGGTTTTATTTTGCTTTCTCAATTGCACCATCCTGTGTTAATGAATCCCAACCTTTTTTAGGAATTTCCCAATCATTTCCATACCGAAATGTCAGGTATTCTGATACATTTGAAGGTATTTTAAGCCCCATATCATGGAAGTTTATCTCTGACAGATTGGTGAAAAAATGCCTTGGAACCGACCATACTATCTCCCGGCAGCCAAATTTTTTTGCTATCGCAGACGCTATGGATGCGAGTTTCTTTCGCATCCCGAAAGGCAATGTCTGGACAAGTCGTACAGCCATCGTTTTTTTTGTCCTGAGTTTTTTTCCGTAATATGAGACTGAAAATAACCACCATATGCTCCTGAGGAATTTCCCAAAGACGCTCCTTCCATACAGGAGATAAGGCGACCTTACCGCTTTGTCGCCGGCCGGATGGAACAGAGAGATATTAACCGGACAATTATCCTTATCGATGACAATCTTATCGTCAAGAAAATACAAATCAAAATTTCTGCTGCAAAGGGCTTCATAAGCGGCGGTGCCCGGCCCGAGCATATGGGCATCCTCGTCCCACATGCACAAATCTATATCATTGTCCCATGGAATTATATGGCCATCCCTCATAATTCCCAAAAGCACCCCGCTATCCAACCAGTATACAATACCGAATCTACTAAGAACTTTATCTACCTGCCGTAAAATTTCGATAACTGCTTCTTCTTTCATCTCATTTCAGGGTTATAGTAACAGACATTAATTTCTGAATATTTAATGTCTGTTACAACTAGCAAATGACATAATTTTAGTTTAATTGAAAAATATAAGACCAAGTATTTATGTCATTTGCTATAGTATGAATCAACCAATATACTATGGCTCTTCATGGCTTAAATTTCAGTATCAGGTAGGCAATTACTCCGGGGATAACAGAATAGAGTATTTTAAAAATGTGAAAACCGAATCCGGATAATATCGCCATTTCTTTTGGAACGCCCAATGCTATGAATGCCAGCGCCCATGAACCCTCCAGTGTGCCAAGCCCAGCAAATCCCTGAAAAAGGAAGGATGCAAAAACAACAAATGTCGCCCCGATAATCACTGCCCATATGCTGATGTTTATGCCCATTCCGGTCAGCAATATCAGGTAGACGAGATAGCCCGACACCCATATAAGGAGGGAGGATATAAATGTGCCAAATACCATGTCTTTGGATCTTATAATCTCAAGACTTTTGATGGTTTCATCAATCTTCGCAAACGACCAGATTATGAATCTATATCTATGCAATCCAAGTTTTTTTGTTATATCGCGCACTATTCCAACGCTTGGCTCCCCATACCGCAAAATCGATATAAGAAATATGATTATTAAAAAAAAGCAGATTGAAACAACCACAATGGCGCCTGACACAAAATCAGGAGCATCCTTAAGGAAGAGCACCGATACAAAGAATAATATGGAAATTGTAAGCGTGTCAAAGCACCTTTAGATTAAGAGGGTTGAGATACCTTCGCCCGTTGAAATATTCTTCTTTTTTACAAGATATATGAATGAAAGCTCTCCTGCCCGCGATGGCAGGATATTTAGGAACATACCATGAACCAGAGACACCAGCGTGAGATCGCGAAGTGTCAATTTTCCATTTAGCAGACTTTTAAATCTCATTGCCCTAAAAAGATTGAACAGCATATACGCCAAAAAACCGAGCAAAACATATAACGGGGATACTTTGACGGTTATCTCGATAATATCCTCGATATTCACCTGCGATAGGAGGATGTAGACGAACACAACAGTGATAATTGCAGTTAGAACTAAATTAAAAATCTTTGATTTCAATTTAGATGTCAATGTAATTTACCCTCACCACACCCTTGGTAAATTCGTAATCTCTATAATTTATCTTTTTACCCGAAATCATTTCATTTAGCTTAGTTTCATCAAAACTACCCCCTTTTTTGAGTAGAAAATAACGAAAATCAATTCCATCCTGCTGTTGTATAAATGCAATCTGTTTTAATTCATAGTTGCTTTTGATGTAATCCCATAGTTCCTTATTACCCATTATTTTGCCAAAATCCCAGTTATACATAAATATCCATGATGCATTTAAATTTTCCTCTGCAAATCTTATATCCTCTACCTTATCTGGAATTCCCTTTACAGATTTCATATCTGCATTCCATAAAACCCCAAATGCCTGATGAGTAGAATGCATTAGTCTTTCTCCCGGCTGTTTATGTTCATTCAGGTATTCCCCTGCTATGTCTAAACCTAGGAATTGGAATTGCGTATCAAACTGTCTCGATGCACTTTCACGCATTTGGGGATATAACAAGGCCAGAATAATTACTATAGCAGCTAAATTAATATATTTTATACCTTTCTTGTCTACCTGTAATCGTTTAAAAATATCACTAATTCCTACAATGAAATATGCCATAAGGATTATGACTAGGGGTGCTATCGTATAGTAATAATA
>JAKFXM010000037.1 GCA_021731385.1 Methanobacteriota archaeon | reverse complement strand
GGATTGACTCCGTTTATCTTTTCTACTAACTCATTAACCCTCTCTATGGAGAAATATGGGCCATGATGGATATCAGAAACAAAAACAATTTTTTTACCATCAAAAGACTTAGGAATATCCTGATCAGTTATATCTATACTTTTTACCTCTAGCCAGTAAGGCTCCATTAAAGAATATGCTAAAAGCAAAAACAAAACCGTAACTATTATCAGAATGAAACTTCTTTTCTTCATCTTATCTTTATATTTGTAGATACCAAATATTTATTCATATTAAACAGAAAAATTTAAGATGAGAGCAATTAAACTAATTTTTATATTTTTGATACTGATAACTGCCTTCTTTCTCGCTTCTTTTGTCATATCAAAGCAGAATTCTGCAAATAACGATGATCTGGTCAGGGTAATTGTTGAAGTTGACCCTTCTTACAAGGCAATTGCTGAGCAATCCCTGAACAAGGCAAATGTGGAATTCAGGCATAAATACTCCATTTTTTCAGGATATTCTATAGAACTTCCGAAATCCAGAATAAAGGAGTTAGAGGAGAAATCTTACATAAAAGGGATTTACCCTGTGCATAAATTCAAAATAATAAGGCCTGTGGCATCAGGAAATACAAAAGCAATAACAGAGGACAGGAGAAACGAAATTATAGGGGCAAGTTATCTGTGGAATTTGAATTACACGGGAAAGAATGTCACAATAGCGATAGTTGATACTGGCATAGACGAAAATCACCCCGACCTTATAGGAAAGATAAAGGCAAAAGAAAGCTTTGTAGAAACGGAAGGAACTGGGGATGGATATGGGCATGGCACGCATGTTGCATCCCTTGCTGCAGGAACCGGTGCCGCATCCAACGGCAAATACAGGGGAGTTGCCCCGGAGGCAACGCTTCTAAATGTAAAGGTCTGCGATTCTTATGGATCCTGCTATGAAGATGACATAATTTCCGGCTTGGAATGGGCATTTCAACATAATGCAGATATAATTTCAATGAGTTTGGGCGGTGTTGACATAACCGAGACATATCCAATGAATAATGCTGTTAAAAAGATTATAGATGAGGGGATTATTGTGATCGCTGCTGCAGGAAATGAAAACTGATGACTATTGCTTGTTGATTGGTGGAATTATATTCCTAATCCTGATGACAGGATGCACAAACATACAGGTAGGATCTCCAGGCTCTACTGCAGAGGTAATAACTGTCGGTGCAACAACACAGAATGATACGATTGCTGATTTCTCGTCAAGGGGGCCTACAATAGACAAGATAACAAAGCCGGATATCGTTGCCCCGGGGGTTGATATAATAGGAGCAAAAGCATCTGGGACAACAGGATTTGACTCTAATGTTGGGGATTACTATACAGTTGCATCAGGAACATCAATGTCAACCCCGATAGTTGCCGGCTCTGCAGCATTGCTTATTCAAATTTATAAGGAGAAATTTGGAAGAAAGCCGAATCCAGCAGAGATTAAAGCAGCATTGATGCTCGGTACTAACAGGATAAATGATAAATTTGGCGAGGAATATGATTCATTTCATCAGGGTACAGGGAGATTAAATCTAAGTAATTCTTATAAAATACTAACAAATCAAACAACATTATTAGCTGCAAATCCGCCGAAATGGTCTGCTTCAAAATCCACAAGTGAGATGAGCAGATACACTGGAAGGAGTGAACCCATGCTTTTGTATGCTCTCTTACCCGGAGATTCTGCAAAAAGGAAATTTACATTAATTATTGGACAGAATTTCAGCAGTTTGAATGTAAATCCGGGTGGTGGAATCCGGGATTGGATAGAAATCAATTCAAACAGGTCTTATTTTAATATAGCAGAAAATAATCATGAAATCATTGATGCAACTATATCAATTCCTGCCGGTACAGGGCCAGGAAGATACTCCGGGGGTATAGAAATTTCCAATGAGACTTCAAGATTAATTGAAATTCCTGTTGATGTTCTGGTTCTTAATCAAACAGAATTTTCAAACGGGAATATATTTGTTGAGAAAAATATAACGATTAATAATACAGAATATGCATCATTTTCAATACCCCGATCCACATACTCCATACTGAAAATCAACACGGTGTGGGATGAAAACAGGAGCAGCGATTTTGCATCTTATTTAGTAGATCCGAACGGATTGGTAAACTATATCTCATATTTCTATCAGAACAGTTATGCGAATGAAAGTTTTGAAAGCAACGCCTCTTTAATCCTAAAAGAGGCATTCAGGGGTAATTACACCCTCGTTCTATGGTCGCCGAATCAAACAGCAACTGCAAACATATCCCTAATCGCCCTGAATATAGTTCCATCAATACAGAAGGAGATATCGTTGAGAGAAAACCAGAATGATAGCGGCACAATAACAATAAATAATTTGGGTATGGCGTTGAATAACATCCAGATTCTTGCTTACATAGAAAAAGAGAGACCCGAGATAACTACAGAATTCTATAAAAATCTTTCATCAATAAATCATACATTCTACATAGACAGCAAAGCACAGAGATTTTCATTAATAATAAATATAACTTCAACAAATCCTGATTGCCATATCTCTGGAGAACTTTATAGTCCATCAAATGCGATTGTAGATTCATTCTCATGGATTGAGTGCAATATAACCCAAGATATGTCTGTCCAACTGCCCGATACAGGGAATTGGAGATTGAGTCTGATTACAGATGATTTATCAAACAGAGTGAATGCAGATATTGAAAATTTATTATATTTCTATGAAGAATATAGTTCAATAAAATTCAGCCAGAATGATGTAAATCTAACGAATAATTCTTCATTGACAATTGACTATACGGCAGAATATAACAAAAATTTCTCTGGCAGGAACATAGGGGCATTCATTGGTTTGTTCTCGGATGAGGCAAGGATTTCAATACCCCTAACTATTGTCCAGCCCCTAAATCTCAGCAGTGCAAAATCAATAAAACCATTTAGAGACGGCTTTTTAACGGGCAATATTGATATTCCTGAAGGTAATTGGGTTCTGAGATTTGGAATAAACTCATCCCTACCTTCAAAATTGCAGTTTATAGGTCAGAGCGGAATAGAGTCTGCATTTTCTGATGGAGGTTATGTTGAGATTTTGCTGGAATACAGTGAATTTTTCAGTGGCTATACAGGAAAACTTGAGAATACGGCAATTCTTGCAGATTATGAGATAACGGGCATTTCCATTGACATTAATGGTGATGGAAACTTTTCAGGGATATACGAAAAACCATTTTTGGATGGCGAAATCCTGAATCTTTCCGGGAATCTGTACAATATTGAAAGCATTTATTATGATTCTGAAAAAGATGTAGCTATTTTAAAATTCTTCAAATTTCTAAAAAATCAGGATTTTAATCTGAATGTTGCAGGAGGAAAAAACTGGAACATAAAGATTCTCGGAAAGGAATTTCCAAATAGGATAGATACAAGCAAAATAGAATTATCAAATTCAACTACCGACTTGGATGGGTCGATATACAATACAAGAAACGGGGCATTAAACATAGACAAGCAGAATATCATGAAATTTTATATAATTGCAGAGAATCCGACAAATTATACGATAAATCCTCTAATTCTTATTGGGGAATATCCTATTCTTCCATACATTGAAGGGAATGAACTCTACAAGGAAGAAATTCCAATCTCGTATCTTAATGAAAAAACCGAGATAATTGTGATTCTTGATCCTGGTTATAATGAACAAATATATCCTGAATTATACTACAAGGCAGTCTACTCGGCAGAGGAAATAGATGCAAATATCTCCTACTCATTAATTTCCAGAGACAAGCCGGATTTGGCAATAACGGGCAAGGATATTGTATTTGACAATTACTGGCCAACTGAAGGTGAGAATTTAACAATCAATGCAACCATTAGCAATGTAGGACTCAGAAATGCATCAAATATCCTTGTCCAATTCTTTGATGGTAATCGTGAGAAGAACGGAACACAAATAAATTCGGATAAAATAATAGATAAAATCAACTCCGGAGAAAATTCAACCCTTTCTGCAGTCTGGAATTCCACAGGAGGAAACCATGACATATATGTAATTATAGACCCAAAAAACGATGTAGATGAATTAGAAGAGACGAACAATCAGGCCTATAGTACTATATATGTCGAATACAAAAAGTGCCCGCTAAAAGGGGATACTCCACATTGTGATGGTAAAATAGATGATTTCGAATTATTGACATATATCAATTTATGGGGGCTGGGGGATATAGATGACTTTGCCCTTTTGGAAGCCGTTAATAACTGGAAAAATTCTATATAATCATCAGAGCATGCTCGCCATATAAGGCAATGCAATAACCGTTGCTATGCTGCTTCCTATATTTGCAAA
>JAKFXM010000148.1 GCA_021731385.1 Methanobacteriota archaeon | reverse complement strand
GGTTTTCAGGGATCATTGATAACAAAAGGGGGACATCGTAAATTCCAAGTGCCCTGTAGAGCGCCATTGTGCAGTCCTTCCCGCCTGAAAAAAGGGAACAGAATTTTTGTTTCATAATCTTATTTAGATTTGAAATAATAATTATAAACTCAACAGGTGATTAGTATCCTATCAAAAAATTACAACGCAAGTGAGATAGAAGCCAAATGGCAGGCTAAGTGGAAGGATGAAGAATTATTTAGATTTGACCCGGATCTTTCAAAACCGGTTTACTCGATAGATACCCCGCCGCCATTTACCTCAGGAACCCTTCACATGGGGCATATCTATAACCATGTCTGGATTGACATTGTTGCAAGATATAAGAGAATGCGGGGCTTTAATGTCTATCTCCCTCAGGGATTTGACTGTCATGGTCTTCCCACAGAACTCAGGGTTGAAAAAGAACCGGGTGTGGATATAAAGGACAGGGATGGATTTCTGAAAAAGTGCAGGGAATGGACAGAGACCGCGATTTCAAGGATGAGGAAGCAATTTGAATCCATTGGCTATTCAGCAGACTGGAATCATTCTTACAGAACAATAGATGACCCTTATAAGGCGTTGGTCCAGAAAACCCTGCTTGAATTCTACAAAAAGAATTTGCTTTACAGGGAAAAGCACCCGGTTCTCTGGTGCCCTAAATGCGAGACAGCACTTGCAAAGGCTGAGGTTGGTTATGTAGAGAAAGAGGGGAAGTTATATCACATAGACCTTGATGCAGAGGGGCATAAACTGACAATTGCTACTACAAGGCCTGAGATGATGCCTGCATGCGTTGCAGTTCTTGTGCATCCGGAGGATCCAAGATACAAAAAATTTGTCGGAAAAAAGGCAGGATTGCCTATATTCAAGAGAGAAGTTCCTGTAATTGCAGATTTGACCGTTGAAAAGGAATTTGGAACGGGGGTTGTTTATGTATGTACATTTGGTGATGAGCAGGACATGGCTTGGCAGAAGCAATACAAACTGCCGGTAATTGAAGCCATTGACAAGAAGGGGAATTTGACATCAGTTGCGGGGAAATACTCCGGGCTTGGTGTTGAAGATGGAAGACATAGAATTACGGAGGATTTAATAGAAGACGGGCATATAAGAAAGGTTGAAAAAATCAGGCATAATGTTCTCTGCCATACAGAAAGAAGTTCCTGCAATACGCCCATAGAATTGCTTCCATTGGAACAGTGGTTCATAAAGGTGAGGGATTTCACAAAAGACATTGTTCATGCCGCCGGGCAGATGAAATGGTATCCTGATTACATGCTTCAGCGCCTTATTGACTGGTCGGAATCAATGGACTGGGACTGGTGCATCTCAAGGCAGAGAATCTTCGGCACGCCAATTCCATTCTGGGTCTGCAAATGCGGTGAGATAATTCCTACAGAGGAAAATCTTCCGGTGGATCCAAGAGGGACTGAAAGGAAATGCATGAAGTGCGGTGGAGATGCAATAGGGGAACAGAATGTCTGTGACTGCTGGGTTGATTCAAGTATAACGCCCCTGGCAATTTCAAGATGGGGTTCGGATGATAAATTCTTTAAGAAGACATATCCGTTATCATTAAGGCCGCAGGGCTATGAGATAATCAGGACATGGACATTCTACACAATATTCCGGAATTTAATTCTCACAAACCAGCCATGCTTCAGGGAATTAATGATTAACGGAATGGTCGCAGGTCCTGATGGCAGGAAGATGTCAAAATCCCTGGGGAATATCATAGAGCCTGAAGAGCCATTAAAAAAATATTCTGCAGACACACTCCGCCAGTGGTCTGCCGCCGGAACCCTTGGAAATGACTATCCCTTCAGTTGGGAGGAATGCGAGCACTCACAGAAATTTCTGACAAAGTTGTGGAATATCACAAGATTCATTGAGATGCATCTGAAGGATTTTGATGGTAGAGAGATTAACCCGGAAAAACTAAATGAGATGTGGCAGAGCCCGATCGAGCCGACCCGAAATTCCGAAGGAATTTGGGCCCAATCAGAGCCGAAGGCTCTGATTCGGGAGGCTCGATGGGCCCAAAAATTGCAAAGCAATTTTTCGGGCGACAAAGTCGCTCTGACATATGTCGGAGAGGCAGAGCCTCTCCGCCACATTGACAGATGGATTCTTTCAAAATTGGAGAGGATTGTTGATAATTCTACAAGGAATCTTGATAATTATGTATTTAATATGCCCCTTGAAGAAATTCGGAGTTTTGTCTGGCACGACCTTGCTGATGACTATTTAGAGATGGTGAAGCACCGCCTTTACAAGCCCGATATTTATGGTGCAGATTCAAGGGTTGCCGCGCAATACAAGCTAAATAAAATTCTAACAGAGGTACTCCGACTCTTATCGCCTTTCACACCCCATATCTGTGATGAGATATGGTCAAATTTATTTGGCGGATATGCAACAACATCCAACTGGCCTGAAACAAACACGGATTTGATAAGTCCGGCGGCTGAAGAAATAGGGGAATTGGCACGCGAGATTATTTCCCTGATCAGAAAATACAAATCAGAGAAGGGCATGTCGCTTGGTAGTGAGATGGGGTCTCTAAAGATTCTCGCAAATCCCGGACTAATCAATAAAATTGAAAAAATAAGGATGGATATTATCGGCACCGGAAAAATCAGAAATTTAGAAATCTCCAAATCGGATGTGGAGAAATTCGATCTTGAATTTACCCAATAGATTTATTCTCTATTTTTTCAACATGCTCTTCTTTCTTTCCAACTCCTCCCTTTTTCTTTTGAGTTCCTCCCTTTTCTTCTCAAGATCCACCCTCTCTCTTTGGATTTCATCTATTATCCATATTTTATCGACATCTGTTTCTTTAACCTCCTCCTCTTTCTTCCCGGTTACTATCTTTTCTCCCCGGACTTCAGCAGTAGTTGGTATTTTATCGCTGCCTGTTTCTTTGAGTTCCTCCTCTTTCTTCCCGGTTACTATCTTTTCTCCCCGGACTTCAGCAGTAGTTGGTATTTTATCGCTGCCTGTTTCTTTGAGTTCCTCCTTCTTATCCTGAGGCATTATTTTCCCTTCCGTGACTTTGGTCACTACCTGCGTTTTATCTTCGCTTATTTTTTTGGCGGATGATGTCCTGCCCCTTATCCGATATACGACCATAGCGATTATTCCAGTTAAAATTAGGATAATTGCCGCTATTTCAATGTCGCTTATTAGGGGAGACGGTTTATTTACTTCAGAGCATGGATATGTACAATTTATAGTACCTTCATCATTCCATCCCTCTGTCTTATTACAGATATTCCCGCTGCCCTGATTTTCTGAGGAACTGTTTAGATAAAGATCTAAATCCGAATTAGAGCAGACACTGTTTGAGTTTATTATATTGCTATTGGAATAATCCCAAAGTAGAATTCCCCTCTCGTTTGAATGTATGATATTATCGGTTATTGTGTTGCCTGAGGAATGCTGGAGAGAGACCCCATACCAATTTGAAGTTATGGTATTTTCGGTTATCGTGTTGCTAAATGACTCACTAAGGTATATCCCATACCTTTTATTTGAACTTACGGTATTGTTGGTTATTATGCTGCTATTGGTATCCAGTAAGTAGACTCCATCCTCCCTGTTTGAACTTACGGTATTGTTGGTTAGTATGCTGCCGGGGGAATGCCGGAATAGGATTCCAATCCAAGCATTTGAACTTACGGTATTGTTGATTAGTATGCTGCTGGAATTCCAGATATCAATCCCGACACTAAATTCAATAATTACGCAGTTCTTAATTGTATTGTTAAATCTATTCTCAACATATATCCCCTCCTTTTTCCCGGATCCGCCAATCAAATAACCCTGACAGTCAAATTCTAGATTACTATTCTTCCAGGTTATACATCTCCCGGCATGATTTATAATTTCTGAGGTCAGCATTACGGTATCTCCTTCCAATGCAGAATTGATCTTATTCTCGCAGTCATTGCAGCTGTTGCAGTAATAGGTAGTTGCAGTTGCAGAATTGATAAATCCGGCAATAACAATCAGAATCACTGAACAGAACAACAAACCCTTGATTATTCCCCTTTTAGATTTCATTTCAAATCACCATTAATTCAATATTTTGGGATTAATGCTTATATATAAAATAATTTATTATATAGTACAAAAATTCGTCATGGCCGGGATGGGGTAGCCTGGCTTCAACTGTCACGCCCAGTTGACATGCGTGACCTATCTTCGGCTTCGCCTCGATAGGTCTTAATTGAATTTCACCTCATTATTTTTAGTAAATTAACTTGTTTGTAAATATAATACGCTAAGAAGACATCAAGACAGAAAACCTCAAGACAGAAGACCATTCATCATGGCCGGGATGGGGTAGCCTGGCTTC
>JAKFXM010000075.1 GCA_021731385.1 Methanobacteriota archaeon | reverse complement strand
AAATTGCCTGGAATTCCCAGACTTTGAGAAGATGGATTTAAGGACAGGAAAAATAAAATCCGTTGAAGACCATCCGAAGGCTGACAAGCTTTATATCATATGGGTTGACATCGGCGGAGAAACAAGAAGGGTAGTTGCAGGGATAAAAAAGGCGTATAGCAAGGAGGAATTAACCGGGAAAAATGTTGTTTTGGTTGCAAATCTGAAACCAAAGATTGTTGCGGGGGTTAAATCGGAAGGGATGTTATTGGCGGCAGACGGTGGTGATGAAAAACCTATCCTGCTTTCACCGGATAGGGATGTTAAGGCGGGTGCAAGGATAGGGTAAAACTCATAGGTTGCAATGACTCAAAAATACTACGATCTGCATATTAATCCGGAGGATTTAGAAACCGTAAATATTGCGGAGCGTTTAGGCTGGGGCGGGATTTGCGTTGTTAAGGATTTTGATACTAATCTTAGAGAGTTCTCAGAAAGAATCAAACTACTTAAAGAAAAATCAAAGGTTGAACTTTTTATCGGTGCTGAAATAAAGACCGAAATTCCGCAAGAGATACCGAAAAAGGCAAGAACCGCTTTGGAATATGTAGATATCATACTGGTCAGCGGGGGGGTTGAGGGGGTAAACAGGGCAGTATCTGAATGCTGGGAAATAGATATATTATGCCATCCTGAGAGAACCGGGGAAAAAGACCAGATGGACTACAAGAATTCCGGCATTGATCATGTAACTGCAAAATTCATGTCGGAAAGGTTTATAGCCATCGAAATAAATTTTTCCGAAGTCCTGAATTCAAGTGGCGTTTTGCGGAGTCGGATACTGGGCAGGATGAGACAAAATCTTGTTCTTGCCAAAAAATACAATGTTCCTGTAGTTATAACCTCGGGTGCAAGGGATGTTTGGGGATTAAGAGCTCCAAGGGAACTGATCGCATTTGGAATCTCGCTTGGGATGAAGGAAGATTATGCAAATGCATGCGTTGAGAAAATTCCCGGGTTAATAATAAAAAAGGCAAAGGATAGAAAAGACCCGAATGTCCTAATGGAAGGTCTTGAGGTAGTCAGCTGGGGAAACCTCACGCATCAGAAGAAAAAGATGTATGGATGGTACTAAATTCCTGAAATTAGGGTTGATTATGGCCCAAACCCTTTACGAAAGGGTTTGGATTCCCAAAATTTAAGGGTGGGTTGATAAGGGAAACGAAGTTTCCCTTATAGGGTAGATAAGGGCACAAAGTGCCCTTATGATGGTAGTCAGCTGGGGAAACCTCACGCATCAGAAGAAAAAGATGTATGGATGGTACTAATGCAACATACGGAAATTCTTCCGGGAATTGAGATTATCGGGCTTACGCTTTATCTCAGTGAAGAGAATGTTCTGGTATTTGGAGATCTTCACCTGGGCTATGAGGAAGAATTGAATAAAGGGGGTTTTCTTGTGCCAAGATTCCAGTATGACTGCATAATTGAACATCTTGAGAAAATCTTTTTGGAAATTCATCCGGAAACAGCAGTGATAAACGGGGACCTAAAGCACGAATTTGGGACAATCTCCGGGCAGGAATGGAGGGAGGTCATGAATTTTCTCGATTTTCTCGAAAAGAATGTCGAAAATATAATTCTTGTAAAGGGAAATCATGACACGATTCTCGGGCCTATTGCCGGCAAAAAAGGCGTTGAGATTGCACCCCACTATTTTTTCAATGGCGGAAAAATCTACATAACCCACGGGCATGAAATGCCCAAAGACGAAGATTTTAAGAACTCAAAAATCATGATAATAGGGCACGACCATCCTGCTATTGCCCTGAGAGAAGACCTAAGAATTGAAAAAATCAAGTGTTTCCTTAAAGGTCCCCGGAATAATAAGGTCTTAATTCAGATTCCGTCATTGAATTTCATTAGTGAAGGCTTTGATATAACGCAGAACAGATCATTGTCCCCATTAATGAGCCAAAATTCTGGAAATTTTGAAGTATTTGGTGTCGAAGATAGCAAAATATTCCACTTTGGCAGACTAAAGGATTTATGATAAAGACCTATTTCTTCTTATGCCTCATCCTTTTTCTTCTCCTCTTCAGTTTATGCTTGCGCATCTTCTGCTTGTGTCGTTTCCTTCCGCATGGCATAGATAAATATTCCCTTTTAGAAATATAAATGGGGATTAGAAGGTTGGAGGAAAATAAGCAGATTCGATCATTGAATTTAACAGGATTCTTTTGGGAATCAAAACCCTTTTAAGAAAAGGGTTTTGCTGATAGTGTCGTTTCCTTCCGCATGGCATAGATAAATATTCCCTTTTAGAAATATAAATGGGGATTAGAAGGTTGGAGGAAAATAAGCAGATTCGATCATTGAATTTAACAGGATTCTTTTGGGAATCAAAACCCTTTTAAGAAAAGGGTTTTGCTGATAGTGTCGTTTCCTTCCGCATGGCATAGATAAATATTCCCTTTTAGAAATATAAATGGGGATTAGAAGGTTGGAGGAAAATAAGCAGATTCGATCATTGAATTTGATGAATTGAGAGAAAAGCAGTTATAATTGGATTAAATCTAAAAGTTCACTGTATGGAATATTCCAAACCCGTAGATGTGTATAGAGAACTGGAAAAGACGCGCAGCAGGCTTGAGATGACCGGGATAATCTCAAAATTTCTGGTTACCGTGCCGGAGGACGAACTATCTGTCATAATTCTGTTTCTTATGGGCAGGGTCTTTCCACAGTGGAGTGAAAAGGAACCGGGCATAGGGGGCAAGATGATAATAAAGGCAATTTCGTCCGTATCTGGAGTGACTGAAAGCCGGGTTGAAGACAAAATAAGGGAAACCGGAGACACAGGACTTGCAGCCGAGAAACTGCTCAAACGAAAAACCCAGACAACCCTCTGGACAGAAAAACTGACGGTAGCAAAGGTTTATGAAAATCTGGAAAAACTTGCAGGGCTTACGGGAAAGGGCTCGCAGGACAGGAAGATCGGATACATATCCGAACTCCTGTCTTTTGCAGATCCCGAAGAGGCTAAATACATAATCAGAATTATTCTTGAGGAGATGCGACTCGGCGTTGGTGAGGGAATTCTCATGGATGCGATTGCACAGGCATTCAATGTAGACCCAAAACTTGTTGAAAATGCCTACTACCTCACATCAGACCTTGGAGAGATTGCAAGAATTGCAAAACTTAAGGGCAATAAGGGACTCGAGGGGATTGAAATAATTCCCGGAAGGCCTGTTGAGGTTATGCTTGCCCAGAAAATAGACAGTATAACTGAAGTGCTTGAGAAATTCGGGACTGTTGCATTTGAGATAAAATATGACGGTGCGAGAATCCAGATACATAAAAACGGGGAGGACGTAAGCCTTTTTACGAGAAGGCTTGAAAATGTTACAGTACAATTCCCGGAGATTGTGAAATATGCGAAAGAAAACATAAAGGCAGATGTTGCAATTGTCGAGGGTGAACTGGTTGCGATTAAATCCCTTAAAGACAGGCATCCGAGACCTTTTCAGGATTTATCAAAAAGGATAAAGAGGAAGTATGAAATCCCGGAGATGGTCAAGAATATTCCTGTAGAGATAAATCTGTTCGATATAATATTCCACGAAGGCAAAAGCAAGACAAATGAGAAATTCAAAGAAAGAAGGGAATTATTAAAAAAGATTATAGAAGAAACAGAAGAATTTCGTCTTGCAACCCAGATAATAACCGGAAATCCTGAAGAAGCGGATAAATTCTATAGGGATGCACTTGCCCTCGGTCACGAGGGTGTAATGGCAAAGAATCCTGATGCCCCTTATCAGCCCGGCTCAAGGGTCGGCTATATGTACAAGATAAAGCCCGTAATGGAAACCCTTGACCTTGTGATAATCGGTGCAACATGGGGGGAAGGTAGGAGAGCACACTGGCTTGCGTCATTCCTTCTGGCTGTTCGTAATCCGGACACCGGGGAATTTCTCACAATTGGCAGGATGGGTACTGGCCTTACAGATGAGCATTTCAAGGAAATGACAGAATTGCTAAAGAGTGAAATTTCTGAAGAAATCGGTAAGGATGTAAAGATAAAGCCAAGGGTTGTTGTTGAAGTTGCTTACGAAGAAATTCAGAAATCCCCGACATATGAATCAGGCTATGCTCTGAGATTCCCGAGGCTTGTCAGGATTAGGACTGATAAAGGACCGGAAGATGCAGATACGATAGAAAGGGTGGAGGGGATGTTACGAGGATGACAATGAGTGAAATTAGGGTTGATAAGGGCAGGAACTGCCCTTATGGTGTTGAGGGGATGTTAAGGGGGTAATGAAAATGAATCCAGTAATCGATGCCATAACAAAAAGGAGGAGTATCAGGAAATATCATACCATCTTTCTACAAATCTAGAAAATTCTCCAGAATTTTTA
>JAKFXM010000228.1 GCA_021731385.1 Methanobacteriota archaeon | reverse complement strand
TTTTTTCCCATCAATTTTTAGTTTCATTTCTTAAATCTCAACGCCTCATTCATACTCCCGCTTCTGTAACCTTCTAGGTCATAAGGGCATTTCATGCCCTATCAACACCATAAGGGCGTTTCACGCCCTAATCAACCCTAATTTCATTAAATTAAATTCTGGTTTTGGGAATCAAAACCCTTTCGCAACCCGAATCAGAGCCTTCGGCTCTGATTGGGCCCAAAAACTGCATAGCAGTTTTTCGGGAGGGTTTTGGTACCTAATCAACCCTAATCCCACAATTAACTTTTGAAATTAAAAATTTCATTCATGCTCCCGCTTCTGTAACCTTCCATGTCAAGTGTTATGTATTTAAACCCGAGGGATTTTAATTTATTCCTCATCTTTACCCTGTTCCTTAAAATTTTTGAAAAGTCCTTTTCAGGGACTTCAATTCTTGCAATTTCCTTGTAGTGCCTAACCCGAACCTGCTGAACCCCGAACTTCATTATAAAGTCTTCAGCCTTTTCGATCATCTTCAGCCCCTCTTCAGTTATTTCCTCACCATAGGGAATCCTTGATGCAAGACACGCCATTGACGGCTTTTCAGAATTTGAAAGACCTATCGTTTTTGCAAGTTTTCTAACTTCCTCCTTTCTTATTCCTATTTCCACCAGTGGCAGCAAAATTCCCTCTTCAATGAATGCCCTGTTTCCCGGTCTGTAATCCCTGAAATCATCCGCATTTGTCCCTGCAAGGATGGATTCAATCCTGTTTTTTCTTGCAATCTCCATTAGAATTAAAATTTCATTCTTCTTGCAGTAATAGCATCTGTCAGCAGAATTTTTTACAATTTCCTCACCGCCAATTCCATCTTCAACAATAATATGCTTAATCCCAATCTCCTTAGCAATCTTTTTTGCATCCTTCAGTTCAGACGGGGGGAGTGTGGGAGAATTTATCGTAACAGCAATTGCATTCCTGCCAAGAATTCTTTTTGAAACTACGGCAAGAAGACTGCTGTCAACCCCGCCGGAGAATGCGATTAAGACCTTCTTCTTGGATTTAATTATTTCGCATACTTTTTTATATTTTTCTTCGAGGTTTTTGTCCATATTAAAGATACAACGGACCCGCCGGGATTCGAACCCGGGTCGAGGGATCCGAAGTCCCCCAGTATATCCTGGCTAGCCCACGGGCCCATCATTATGCTTTATTCCTTTTTTATTTCTAATAATAATACTGAATCTATGGCTAAATCCTAAAGATGATATTTGACATACACATACATTCACGCTATTCCGATGGCGTAGGAACGCCCGAAGAGATTATAAGATATGCGAAATCCATAGGCTTAGATGGAATTGGCATTACTGATCACAACGAAATTGAAGGCGCAAAAATTGCAATGAAATTCAGTTCAGAAAATTTCAGGATAATCCCCGGAATAGAGGTCTCATCGGTTGAAGGACACATCCTTGGACTTGGAATTACCGCGATTGTGGAAAGAGGCCTTACGGCAGAAGAAACAATAGAAAAAATACATGAACTCGGCGGGATAGCAATTGCCGCGCATCCCTATGACAGATTAAGACACGGGGTCGGGGATTTGATATACAAACTCAAATTTGACGCGGTTGAAATCTATAATGGACATACGCTCCTGACATCAAAAAATCCGGAAAAACTTGAAATAATGATAAAATTGCCAGCGACGGGTGGAAGCGATGCCCACCTTCTTGAAGAGATTGGCGCTGTTACAATGACATTAGACGGTAATCCGATAGAGTCAATACTCGATGGAAATTCAAAAATTTCAGTTAATATTTCAAAATACAAAATATTAAGGAATTTCATAAAAAGAAGAATGTGGCTGAGAGGCAACGCCTCTCAGACACGTGTCTGAGGCAAAGCCTCAGCCACATTGCAAGGCTGAAAAGATGAAATTAAAGTTTAGAATTCAACATTAATTACAATCGAATTTTGCCGACAAGAAAAATTTTGCCAGCCCGAAAAATTCCAAAGGAATTTTTGGGCCCGAAAAACTGCATAGCAGTTTTTGGGCCCAATTGGGCAAAGCCCAATTCGGGCCCATTGAGCCTAAAGGCTCAATCGGGCCCAATTTCACAGAGTGAAATTCGGGCCCAATCAGAGCCATTGGTTCTGATTCATGCAGGCAAAATTCCTTTTCTTTTGGGGATGAAATACCTTTTCTTTTAGAAAAAGAAAAGGGGTTCAAAGATGAAATTAAAGGTTGGAATCTTAGGGGCTACAGGAATGGTGGGGCAGAGGTTTATCCAATACCTCAAAAATCATCCATGGTTTGAGATTGAGGGTTTGATGGCATCTTCCGCAAGTGCAGGAAAGAAGTACAGGGACGCTGCAAAGTGGTACCTGAAGGAAGAAATCCCTGAGGGAATTTCAGATATGATTGTTGAGGAGATGGATATAAAGGTTGCAAAAGAGCACGATCTGGATATCGTGTTTTCTGCAATTCCGGCAGAAATAGCAAAAGAGATAGAAGAAAATTTTGCAAAGGAGATTCCCGTATTCTCAAATACCTCAACCTACAGAATGGAAGATGACATACCCCTGGTAGTTCCTGAAGTAAATCCAGAGCATCTTAATCTGATTGAAATTCAGAAAAAGAAAAGAAACTGGAACGGATTTATTGTAACAAACCCGAATTGTTCAACTATCGGACTGGTAATCCCACTTAAACCGGTAATGGATAATTTTGGAATAGAATCTGTTAATGTTACAACAATGCAGGCGCTGTCGGGGGCCGGTTATGAGGGTGTCCCTTCAATGGCAATCCTTGACAATATGGTCCCTTTCATAAAAAATGAAGAGGAAAAGATGGAGAGCGAAAGTCTTAAAATTCTTGGGAAATTTGAAAGTGCCGGAATAAAATTCGCAGATTTCGATGTGTTTGCATCATGCAACAGGATAATGGTTCTTGACGGCCATACTGAAGCTGCATTTGTTAAGACCGAAAAGGATTTTGAAATTGATGAAATTAAGAAGGTATTACGAAAATTCCATGGAGAACCTCAAAAACTGAAATTGCCGACTGCACCTGAAAATCCGATAGTTGTGATGGAAAAGGATGACAGACCACAGCCAAGATTAGACAGGGATTTGGGGAATGGGATGATCGTTTCAGTTGGCAGGATCAGGAAGAAGAATGAGAAATTATTGAAATTTATATGTTTAAGCCACAACACAATTCGTGGTGCGGCTGGGGCGTCAGTGCTGAATGCGGAACTGGCTTACAAGAAAAGGTTGTTTGTATAAAATAGGAAAATGGACATCGAAAAAACGGATATGGAACTATTGAAAATTCTTGAGAATGATGCAAGGATTCCTGCAAAGGAAATTGCGGTAATGCTCGATACTGATGAAAAGACAGTAAATGAGAGGATAAACAAACTAAAGAAAAGCGGCATAATACGGAAATTCAGGACGAGCATCAACTGGAGAAAGGCCGGAAGAAGGCCCGTAACTGCACTAATCCAGGTCAAGGTTGTTCCACCGGAAAGGGCAGGTTTTGCAAGAACATGCATAGAATTGTCAAAGGATTCAAGAATTAAGGATGTATTTGTAGCTACTGGTGAATATGATTTAATAATCCTTGTCGAGGCTGAGGATATAGACGATATAAGCAAATTCGTGACAGAGAAATTAGCCCCCAAGAAAGAGGTTGTTGGAACCTATACGCACATAGTGATGGAAGAATACAAGAGGGACGGCGTTCTATCTTTTGATGAGAAGGAGGAGAAACTAAGGATCAGTTTCTGACAACCGTAAGTCCTGTCGGCCTATGAAATCTGACATTATTCAAATAGAATGAAATTCTCCAAGGAATTAAAAATAGCAATAAAGGCGGCTAAAGAAGCTGGCAAAATCCTGATGGCAAATTATGGCAGGGTCAAAGCAAGATATAAGGCAGACAAAACACTTGTCACAAGGTCGGATACTGAATCGGAAAAAAAGATAAAGGGAATTCTTAAATCAGAATTTCCGAATTACTCGTTCATTAGTGAGGAATCCAAAGCAGAAAAAAGGAATTCTGACTATACATGGATTATAGACCCGCTTGACGGGACTACGAATTATACCATTCACAACCCTTTCTTTTGCGTCTCCATAGCACTGGCATACAAGGATAACCCGATTATCGGGGTTGTGTATTATCCATTTGCAAGGGAATTATTCTTTGCGGAGCGTGGTAAAGGGGCATACCTTAACAATAAAAAAATAAGTGTATCAAAGGAATCTGAATTGGGAAATTCCGTCATAGCATTCTGCCACAAAGGGGATCCCAATTCAATCAGGCTAATGATAGATGTATTCGGAAAACTGAAGTCAATGAATGAAAAGGTCAGGCAGATTGGTGCTGCTGCCCTTGAATTAAGCTATGTGGCAAGCGGAAGGATTGACTCTTTTATGATGATAAATCTGAATTTGTGGGAT
>JAKFXM010000157.1 GCA_021731385.1 Methanobacteriota archaeon | reverse complement strand
TGTGTCTGAAATCCTGCCTCAATGTTGTGAAGTTTTGATCTATTTTTGAGAAACCCTGATCTATCTTTCCACCGATTATCTCTATTGTCTTGTCCTGCTTCCCAATCATCTGATCCTGCTTCCCAATCATAACATTCATTACGTCTCTTGCTACATCTAGTCTTTCTCCAAGTTCTTCTTCCAAACTGCCACGTTCTATTTCAAAGCTATCAAACTCACCAGTAGGCTCTTCATATTTTACATTTATGCTCTCGACATTTATTGGAAATTCCTTAACCTTTATCGCATCTATAAACTTTTTAATATTTTCTTTCTCTCCCTCGGCAACCATTTGGATGTCATAGGGTTTTACATTCTTTACCCTGCCGAATAGGTTTAATTTTATAGCCGTCTTCCTTACTACGGCCCTATAACCTACTCCCTGAACTTCACCCTTCGCCGTTATTATTATTCTTTGCATCTTCATAATCAGCAAGTTTACAATTTCTTCCCTACATAATCCGCCAGATCAATCAATCTCTGTGAATAACCCATCTCGTTGTCGTACCATGACAGAACCTTGACAAGATCCCCATCAACGACCTTTGTCGAAAGCAGGTCAACAATGCTTGAATTCAAATTCCCGTTGAAATCGCATGAAACAAGGGGTTCGTTTGTATATGCAAGAATTCCCTTCATTTGCCCGTCTGCGGCATTTTTCATTGCGGAATTTACCTCCTCAACAGTAGTGCTATCTTCTGTTTCAACAACCAAATCAACCAGTGAGACATTTGGTGTAGGAACCCTGATTGCAATTCCATCCATCCTTCCTTTTATCTCAGGGATTACATGATGGAGGGCAGCTGCCGCTCCCGTAGTTGTCGGTATCATTGATAATGTCGCCGCTCTCGCCCTCCTCAAGTCTGAATGCGGAAGATCAAGAATTCTCTGGTCATTTGTGTATGAATGGATTGTCGTCATAAATCCTTTTTTGATCCCAAATTTGTCAAGAATTACCTTTGTTACCGGAGCTAAGCAGTTTGTTGTGCATGATGCATTTGAAATTATGCTGTGCTTCTTTGAGTCATAAGTCTTTTCATTTACGCCAAGAACTATCGTAATATCCGGATCTTTCGCAGGCGCACTGATAATAACCTTTTTAGCACCAGCAGTCAGGTGCTTTGCCGAATTTGTCCTGTCGGTAAAAAGCCCAGTGGATTCAATTACAATATCAACACCAAGTTTGCCCCATGGCAGATTCGTTGGATCCTTCTCTTTCAAAATTTTAATCTCGTTTCCATTTACTACAATAGAGTCCGCTTTTGCCTCAATTTTTCCATCAAAGATTCCATGAACAGAATCGTATTTCAGAAGATGCGCCAGTGTCTTTGTATCGCCCAGATCGTTAATTGCCGCAAATTTCAGATCCCTGTTATTCAAGCCAAGCCTTAAGACAGATCTCCCAATCCTTCCAAATCCGTTTATTCCAACATTTACCATAGAATCACCTTTAAAGTATTAATAATCTGGTGGGAATATATAAATATACCAAAGCAAGATGACAGTAAAATTCTACATTCCGGATGGACATCTCGAGCCACCGGTTCTGAAATTGTTCGCCCGGGCAGGGTTCAAGGTAAGCGTGACTGAGAGGGGCTACAATCCGGAGATTGATGATCCCGGAATAACCCTGAAAAGAATCAGGCCGCAGGATTTTCCATTCGTACTGAGCATCGGGAAGGGGGATCTGGCAATAACGGGTTCCGACATAATCCGGGAATTCAAGTTAGGATACCCGAGGAGGGCAGACAAGATTCGTGAATTGCTTGATCTGAAATTCGGAAAAACGAAATTATGCGTAGCAATTTCAGAGGATATACTCCCTGATGTGAAGACGATTGATGACTTCAGAAGATATTCAAAGAAAAGAGAGGTCGTTGTTGCAACCGAATACGCTAACATTGCAGAGGACTATCTGAAGAAAAACAGGATAAAGGCAATAATCCAGAAACCTGCGGGAAAGACAGAGGCATGGCTTATCCCTCCTGAACCTGAGGCAGATATGATAATAGAAACGACAGAGACTGGAAAGACACTAAGGGAGAACAGGTGCAGGATTATAGATACCGTTCTTGAAGCTACGGCAAGGCTGATAGTTAACAGCGACAGTTTTAAAGGTGGCAAGGGCGAGAAAATAAGGGAGATCGTGCAGCTATTTAACGGCGCCCTTAAGGGCGATGGAAGCGTTAATGTCTGCATGAATGTCTTAGATCCCAAAAATCTGGATCCTGTGCTGAATCTTCTTGGCAAGTATGTAAAGAACCCGACAATCACCAGTCTTAAAGGCGGCGGTTATGATGTCTTTATCGTGATTAATGAGAAAGAATTGAAATTCCTGTTGCCCGAATTGATAAAGAAAGGGGCAAGTTCCATTGCAATCTCTGATACTAGGATGATTATTGAGTAATTTTGAAGGTATGAGAAAATCCGAACTATCGAAAGGATGAATAAAATGGTAGGAATTAAAATTAGCAGGAACGCTGAAAATCGAATAACCATAAGTTTTCCTTATAATCCTGATAGTATCGCAAAAATCAAAACATTGCAGGGATATAGATGGCATCCCGAAGAAAAATACTGGAGTCTTCCATCTGACAACGGTATTTTGGATAAGCTTGTATCTTTATTTGATGGCGAAATGCTTGATTTTGACCCTCATTCACAACTCCAGAAAAAAGAAACAGAGCAGTTTGAAGATTTAAGAAGAGAGTTTATCTCAAGGAAATACAGCCCGAAGACGATTAAGGCTTACATTCACTATAATGAGAATCTCCTGAGATTTTCTAAAAAGAATCCTGTAGATGTTGTTGATGAGGACATAAAGAGTTATTTATTTTATCTTGCAGACGAAAAAGATTCATCAGCTTCTACTTTAAACATCGCAATTAATGCATTGAAATTTTATTACGGTGGGATTTTATAGAAAAATTTTGCTTATGAGATTAAAAGACCAAAGAAAGACAAAAAGCTGCCTGTTGTGCTGAGTGGAGAGGAAGTTTTCAAAATACTTTTATCTGTTACTAACATAAAGCACAGGGCAATCTTGATGCTCACCTATTCTGCGGGTCTAAGGGTGGGTGAAGTCGTAAAATTAAGGGTTGGGGATATTGACGGTAATAGAAAATTAATCCATATAAAAGGTGCTAAAGGAAGAAAAGATAGGTATACTCTCCTCTCTGATGTCGCATTCGAAGCCCTGAGTTTATATATGAAAGCGTATCACCTCGACAATTGGCTTTTTGCAGGAGCAAAAAGAACAAAACATCTGAGTACAAGGAGTGCTGGGAAGATATTTAGTAATGCCTGTGAAAAGGCAGGCATTAAAAAGGATGTTAGTATCCACTGCTTAAGACACTCCTTTGCTACCCATCTATTGGAAAGTGGCGTTGATTTAAGATACATACAGGAACTGCTGGGGCATCAAAGCTCAAAAACAACAGAGATATATACTCACGTAAGCAGTAAAAATTTAGGAGCCATAAAGAGCCCGTTGGATAATCTTAAAGGTGGATTTATTATTCAAAGAAACCAATGATATGACATTAACTTTGAATCTCATCTAGATAGAGTATATCGGAACTCAGGTTCTGATATACCGCCAAATTGTAGTTATATCAGAACTTTTGTTCTGATATAAGTTGTTAGGCGAAATGCCCGACACATACTTTATAAATTCATTAATCTATATGAGGAGGTAGGATATGGATACAATCAAAACAAACTGGGAACCTACAAAGAATATGAAAGAATATCTTTCAGCTACTGAATTGGCTGATTTTGAGTCAGACATTGTTCGGGAAACTGCAAAAGCATTATTAGTAGGTGTCCAGACGCAGAATGAAGCAGCAATGAAGATATATCAATTTGTCCAGAAAATGGAATATTGCCTCATCCCATTAGAAACCAAAGCATCTCAAGTGCTTAAAATGAACAAGTCGGAATGTGCTGCTAAAACAACACTATTGGTAGCATTGTTAAGAGCAGTAAATATTTCAGCAAGGTATCATTTTGTTTCAATCAAAAAGGAACTATTAAACGGCCTATTTCACCCTCTTGTATATTATTTTATGGCACCGGTTGTTCCCGGCCATGGCTTTTGTGAGGTTTATCTCGATGGAAATTGGATTGCAATCGAAGTTCTATGGGACACGGAATTATTCATGGTTATCAAGGAGAATAAACTCAATTGCCTTGATTTTACATGTGGACAGCTTGAGTGGGACGGAAAAAGAGACATAGCCCTAAATAAAAAATGGATTGCTGAAGATATGGGAACATTTGCGTCAGCTGATGATTTATTAAAAGGAAATCCGATGCAGCTAAATTTTATATCAAAATTATTTTTGCCATTTGGTTTCTATATAAGCAATCTACATATTGAAAAAATGAGAAAACACTATCGTAAATATAAAGGTGTTAAATGATAAGGGATGTTAT
>JAKFXM010000117.1 GCA_021731385.1 Methanobacteriota archaeon | reverse complement strand
GTTTTCCATCACCTCTAAACCCCGTGCCCCCCTGGAAACGGTATCAATCCTGTTGTCAATACTGTTTATACTCCCGGAGATATCCCCTATCCTATCATCTGCGCTATTGATATCGGATTTCAGATTTGTATTCTTCCTTACGAGTTCAGAAATCTGGGAATTTGCAATATTGAGATTATTCTCTGCAACCCTGCGCTTATCCTCCTCACTCTGATAGTCAAATCTGCATTGTGTTAGATTTGAAACCAAAATCAGCTTATCGTTCTCGGTTTTTGCAAGATTCCCCTTAAGGTTGCTTTTCTCTTCTTCAATCTGCTCTTTTTTCTGCAGAACATCGAGATATATATTCTCCCACTGGAAGTCCCGCCCCTTTGAGAGATTCAATCTCTCTATTACATCAACGAGAAGTGCCTTGTTCCTATCAAGTTCTTCATTCTTGGCGTTTAATATGTCAATGGTTTTATTAAGTTCTATACTTGTATTCCCCACCCCTTCCAATGCCCTTTGATAATCCAGATTCAGTTTATGATATGTATCCCTGTAGTAGATTGCCATGCCTGCCATCGACATAAGCAGTACTACAACAATCGCAAGGAATACAAAATTTATGTCGCGTTTCATCTTTCATCTCTTTTTACTTTCATCTCTTTTTAATTAATTATTGTTTGATTCTATTAATATCTACAATGGTATTAAAAGCAAAGGTTAGGGAGTATATGACTGCAGATGTGCATTATATACCCTATGACACTAAGATTGAAGATGCAGTTAAGATATTCACAGAGTCCGTACACCAGAATTTTCCTGTGGTAAGGGATGGGAATCTGGTAGGATTCATTACTGCAAAACAGTTGCTTAGGAATTATCAAACACCGGACAAGCCAATTAGGGAAATTATAAAAGAAAAAATTATTGTTGCCCATCCTGAAATGTATTTAGACGATGCCGCAAGGATAATATTTCGCCATGGTCTGAAAAAACTGCCCGTAGTCGATGATAACGGAAAGCTTGTGGGCATTATAACGAATACGGACATACTTAGATCGCACATAGAAAGAGTCACGCCGAGAAAGGTTGAAATGGTCAAGAATCTATTAGAATCAGAGCACGATGTTCATATAGAGGTTAAAACATATCCCGTTCCTTTGGAAAATCTGCGCCCGACACAGAAAAGGATACATGCGGATGAACTTGAGGGAAGGAAATATGAACTCAAAAAGGGGCTTACAGAACCAATAATTGTTGTCAAAAAACGAAATTATTTTGTTCTTGTTGACGGGCACCATAGGGCTATTGCAGCACTAACCCTTGGCATAAATGAACTTATGGCACATGTCCTTGAATTGGACAAGGATGTAGACTTGGGGATGGAGAGGACTGCAAGGGATGGGGGGCTGTTTAGATTAAGCGACATCGAGGTAATAGACTATGCACAACACCCCCTTGTTGAAATCACGACAAGGCTTATGAGACAGGGGGAATCTGCGTAATATTAGAGGTTTATTTTTATACTTTAATGCCAAATAATCCTACACCCTCAAATTTTTAGTGTTGATCTGCATGCAGATCTCAAAATGAATCTCATATTCAGAAAAGGTTACAAGGACTGGAAAACCACCTATGAAGTTGAATTTGATTTTGAATATACCTCCGACCTGAGAAAGACAATAACTGATGTAATCTTCTACTGTCCCGAACTTAAACAGAAGATAGCGATTCCATGGCATATCTTTGAGGGATTCTTAGACGGTAAAACAGAGGGGATATTTGCAAACGCCTCTGGACTGAAAATAAAACCCTTCAACGGGGAAATTCACATCTCAAACGGACATTTTCTTGACTTGTTGATTCATAGGGATCAGGTAATGGCTATAAAAGTTGCTGCTATGAATATTATAGCCGACGTTTCAATATCTGTTGAGAATATTCTTAGTGAATTTGCGGCACAGAAGTCGCATGCCTGAGGATGAAATTCAGACCAATTCTATGGCTTGAAGGGCACCAGAGGGCTGCATGGTGTCTTGTGCTTCTGTATATGACATTAATCTTTTATCTGTCGTCTATCCCAAAGCTGCCACAGCCTGTTGGAGAGGGAAATCCCCTTATCCTGATAATAGAGCATACTATTGAATACGGAATTCTTGGGTTTCTGCTTCTATGGGCATTAAATGGCAATGAAAAATTCAGGGAATATGCCCCGGTTCTTGCAGTTATTATAGCAGTACTCTATGGAATTACGGATGAGATCCATCAATACTTTGTTCCTTATAGAGATGCTGATGCATTTGATGTTCTTGTTGATGGGATTGGCTCTGTTATTGGAACTGTTATTGGGAGAAGAATAAGATAATCCAAGAATTATCTCTCAATCAAATCAATCCCAAGTTCATCAGCGAACCTTAACGCCTCCTGAAATTCAGTATGCGTTAATTTCCTTGATATCTCCCTGAAATCCATTGCCCTCCATTCGGGCCTGTATTGATCCATCAGATTTACCTTTACATTTTCCAGATTTTCCGAAATCCATTCAAGTATCGGCTTTGTGCAGCATTCCAAATGGTTCGGCAATACAAGATGCCTTATTATCATTTCTGCCTGTTCTCTCGCGATAAGATGATTTCTAGTCGTTATCTCCCAGTAATTCTTAGCATCTGAAAGATTTCTTGCGCATTTGTCATTCCCGTACTTGAAATCTGTCAGATAGACATCAATAACGCCATTAAGTAAATCCATTGATTCTTCTGTAAGATACATGTTGGAATTCCATATCTGCGGAATATTCGTTTTCAGGTGCGTTAAGACGTCAAGAACATAAGGCAGATTTGGGGTAGGCTCTCCACCGACCCAATTGACATTCTTTGCCCTTATGTTTGAAATCATTCCTGCAAGAATTTCTGGCTTGATATATTCCCCCCTAAAAGGATACTGGCTGATGTCCCAGTTTTGGCAATACACACAATGGAAGGTGCATCCAGAAAAGAAGATCGTATAAGAGGGTACGAGTTCCGGTTCTTCCCCCACATGTACAAATTCAGATGCAACCCTTGCTTCAAGAACACCACAGAAACCCTGTTTTCCTTCAAGCCTGTTTACATGACAGCGCCTCTCGCAGAGATGACAGCTTTTCAGAATTTCCCTTGCGGATTCTGCCTTTTCTTTCAGATCCTTACAAAGAAGAAATCCCGCTTTCTTTGTTCCTTCAATGATTTGGAAATAGTTGGATAGTGCTGTCATTTTATTCTCCTTAGCTTAATACTTATATCCTTTTCTATCTCAATAATTCCGATATTTCCTCCAGAAATTGGCCCTATGTTTGCTACCTTTGTTTTTCCTATGGAATCCTCCATTCCGCCCGATTCATGTACATGCGAAGAAACTACAAGGTCTGGCTGGAATTCTTCTATTATCTCCCGCACAGATTCGCTGCCTACATGACTTCCGTTGCCTGTTATGTCGCAGTTTGTATTCTTTGGCGGGGAATGAAGAGCAAGTACGACCTTTTTTGTTTTTACATTATCCATAAGTTTTCTCAATTTCTCATAAATTTCCCTCTCAGATAATTCAAAGGGCGTCTGGAATGGCGTAGGTGAGGATCCGCCAAGACCTACAAGGGAGACATCTTCAATGACCTTTATCTTTCCGTGAATGCTTACCCCTTTCTTCTCAAGAAATTCGATGGTTGGAATTGAATCACAGTTTCCGGGAATTGTAAGAATTTCAAATTCTTTTAATATTTCAAGTACCCTTGCCGCATCCTCTTTATTCATTTCAAAGTTTCTGAATCTTCCGTAACCGCTAAGATCACCCAGGATAATGACTGAATTTATTTTGTTATTCCTTGCAAAAACTGCTACTTTTTCTAAATCCTTCATATCTCCATGAATATCTGCAACGCAGAGAATTTTCATATCCGTAAATATTAGAAAAACAAAGAAAAAAAGTTATAAGTGTTTTTTGAAATTCTGAATTTGTAATAAAACCATTAATACTACTCCAATTAGGCTAAGGATTGATATCCACACAATAAGCCCATTGGCATTTATTCCAATTGGCTCCCAAGAGAACGGATAAAAAGGCAGGTAGTGTTCTATTCCATATAAAGGAAACATTAGCATATCCAGTGCAAGATGGCTTCCTGCTCCAATCATCAATATACTGAAAACATTTTTAAATTCTTCTCTTGGAAATAATGAAGAGAAAAATAACGACAACAATAAAGAACTAATAAGGCTAGAAAACGGGAGAATGAAGGCATTTGCATCAGAAAGACCTGAAATTAGTATTATTATCGGATAGAAAAAAACCTTTATATCCGGTAGGAATGAACCAAAGAGTATAACGCTTTTTCTCTTTAGATTAAGAATCTTAGCAATTATCAAGCCAACTGCAAGATGAACAAGAAGATTTGGCATTATCTTACCTCCAGAAATGGAAATCTTCCTGTAATTTTCCATTCTTTTAAGGAAAAGTAGATAAACAATAGTAGTCC
>JAKFXM010000010.1 GCA_021731385.1 Methanobacteriota archaeon | reverse complement strand
TGGTTCAATATCTTTAAGCAACAATATTGCCCTCGTGGCATGATACATTGAATAGTACGCTCTTGATACGGAATCTTCGTAGAATCCACCCTTGTAAAGATATTCCGCAGCTTTTAGTTTTTCTTCTGACAGGCCAAGTAAATGTTTTACTCTTTCAAGCAATTTGTATACCCTCCTTTAAAACATTTAATATAAACGGTATCTTATCCTTTTTCTTATTTTGAAACTCTCTACGGGAGTATACCTTAACCGAAGGGTAGATATGGTGTTTTATCAGGAGTTCGAACCCTATCCCTATAATGTCCTTGGCTAGTTTTATGTCTTCCCTTTTAGTTATTACCAATAGATCTATGTCACTATCCTCTGTTGCCTGATCTCTGGCTACACTGCCATACACCCTTATGGAATCTATTTGATTCCTGTATTTTGCAATGGCATTCCTTTTGAATTCACCAATAATCTGTTTGTACTTTTGTTCCATTCTCGGGGATGGTTTAGATGGTTTCATTTCTTAGCTCCTCCAGACAATCTCTCCACAAGTGTTGGATCAGGAATCTTATCTACTGGTTTCCATCCCCTACTTTTCAGAATTTCAAGGATTTCATTCCTTCTTGTCATCGGTATGTCAGTCTCGGTCCTTATGAATCTGTGTAAATCATCGGGTAATTTACCATAGAATTTCTCGTTTAAATCAATATAGTGGGCTAATTTTATCTGCCTTCCCTTCATGCCATCACTTGCCCTTATTACAAGCTTTGCCGCAAGTGTCATAACCTCCTCCTTTGTTTTTGCAGTATAAAAGAGATGCTCAGGAACGGGACCTACATTATAAGTACCTTCCTTCCTTGTGTCATAGACATTCCAGTTCGTATTTTCATCACTTAGCAGATCCCTGCGATATTTCTTTCCGAGGGGTCCTAAAATCACAGGAACACCAAGCCTATTGAATCCGGATGCTATCGAAAACGCCTTCTGTGACATCGTACCCCAGACAAGCCCTACTGCCCCGACCCTGTTTAGGATGTAGTCTGCTATCTCCTCAAAGTTTGCCCTTAAGGGTCTTTTTGCAAATATGTTTGCCACCTTTATCGCAGCCCCTGCTATGTGGGAATTTGCAACACAAGATCCGACATTTACCAAATTCCCTGAATTGAATTCCGCTTCATATTTTTCATAGAGATTGCCTTCAATCCCGAGGGTCATTGCGGCGCATCCTGATGTAGTGACTATATACCGCCTGTTTAGGAATTCCTCTGCAATTTCGACAAGTTCTTTACCCCCTCTCGGATAAATTGGACAGCCAACAGGGGCTATAATTCCCGGAATTTCCCCGAATACTATCGGAGCACCAACATTCCTGATTTCAATGTCCTGAATTGCACCCCTTCCGGAGCGCATCTTTGATTTTTGATTTGAGAGTTTTTTTCTGAGAATTTCAGAGAATATGGAGACTATCGGAATTTTTCTAGCACACCATGACTCGCATCTTCCGCAGAAGACGCAGGAGTTTATATCATCCAGTGATTCACTACTTAATTCCTTCTTTTCCTTTATCTCGGTTATTATCCTTCTGACATTATTACCTACAGGGCAGGCCTGAACACAAAGCCCGCAGGCAGTACATTTTTCAGATTCTTTGATATAGTCTATTCTACCCCTTCTCCTTTTTCCGTGAAGCTGAACTGCTGTTTTTACTGCAATTTCACCGGCTTTTTCAATTTCAGGAATATATGCGCCCTTTATTTCGCCATAAACCAGTTTCTTTACTACATCGTCGGGATTTTCATTGGATAAATCCTCCAAGCCGCCGGCATTTTTGTCAGATGTAGCTATCACCGGAATTCCAAGTTTTGTTGCATTCTCAATTGTGTCTAATCTGACGCATTGTTCGTCAGTCACGATCACATCGGCAATCCCTGACCTGACATAAGGGAGTTGGTAGGATAAAGGGCCTACAACCTTGCTTGATTTATTATGCCTTGCAAGGTCATGAGCGGTACAGCATATACCCGCGATTTCAACATCATGGTTATTCTCTTTTGCATAGCCGGTTATTTCACTGCCGCTTGCTATATTATGGCCTACACAAAGTATAACCGGTTTCTTCTGATCTACAACACCGAAGCCAACATCAACCAAGGGCGAATTTGGATCGCCCCTTGGAAAACCAAAAAACGAAATCTGAGCCAGATCCGCTATCTCCATTCCAAGGAGGTCAATCATTCCTGCATGGAGAATCTTAGAATTGAAATCAAAGTCGCTGGATTCCTGACCCACATGCATACATGCCAAAAGCCCGGTTATCTGTTCTTCGGCATAATCCATTGCAGTTGCCAGATCCTTCAGGTTTTTGGGTTTTCTCCCGGTTATGAGCCTTGTTACCGGAGCCTCGACCTCGGTGTTATCTGCAACATTGAGCGATGCAGAACCCCCCTTCTTTTTTATAAGCAAATCGAGAATATGTCGTCCATGCGCAGCATGTGCCGAAGCGCCGGTGATTGCAATCAATAAAGCCTCCCTTGCGGTCTGTGTTGTAAGGTCTATCCCGCACGCACCCCTTCTGCTCAGATTAAGGTCACATGGGCCGAAGGCACATGAGGAGCAATTCTTGTTAACCGGGTTATAAACGGGTTTATACCTTCTTAAAAGCTTTTTGTCCCATTCCCTGAGTGCGGTAATTCCGGGCTTTGGTGTCGGCCCTTCTTTTTCTTTCCAGCCATCCGCCTCTTCTATCTCCCCGATATGTATTTTGATATTATTTCCCTCTATCTTCATTTCCAGTAAGTTTGTAAAATATTGTATCATAATATTTTGGAATCCAGCAGGCTATGAAAACCAAAACAGCCAGCATAGGTATTGAAATGCTGAGAGTCGCTAAAAACGGAGCAAAAACCAAAATGGGAATGTACCATGTCAAAACACCAAAAAGAATTCCTAAAATCAGGTAGATATTATAAAGCTCTTTAACTTGTGGGGCTGGTCTAAATTCTTCACCGATATTTATTTTAAGGGTTTTTGTCATATTCTTCACCTTTAACGATTACCTTGAATTTTCAATTATCCCAGTCAAACCCCTAATAATTAGGCAGAAGAAGATTAAATAACAAATTTTTGTTCAGAATCTTTTTTATTCGCCATCTCTGATTCAAGTTTTTTTACCTTGTATTCAAGGTCTCTTATTCTCCACTTGCTTATATCCATATTCCCCACATTTTTTATCTTGCTTATCTCTTTCTCATCCTCAAGCAATCTTCTTTTTTCCTCGTCAATTTTCTGCTTCGCAATGTCAAGTTCGACCCTGTAGTTGAAAGATACCCCTAAGACCATCAGGATGCATCCTAAAATAAGGAGAGTAGCAGAAATGATTATGTCATTTTTCTGAATTAGACTTCCTAAGGAGAAAACAGATACTACTATACCCAATCCAACAAGCAACAGCCCAATCAGAAGCTTAAATTCCATCTTTCATTTATCGGGGTTAATGGGGGGTGTGGTTTCATTCTTGAGCGATGAAATTTTCCCCTCAACCTCTTTTTTGTGTTCTTCCATTTTTTCAAGAATATTTTTGAAGAATTCGTCCAATTCGTCATCAAGTTTTTGAATGGTAACATATCCCCCCATTTCTAATTTTGAAATAATGCCATCTACCTCAGCAATCCTGCCCTCCAGTGTGCTTTCAAGTGACTTAATGCTGCTATTTGCAGTATTTGCCTGAAGCAACAGTTCGCCCATCTCCTGCCGGCTATTATTCAGATCTTTTTTAAGATTTTCAATGGACATAAACTTTTCTGTCATAATCTTATCAAATTTTGCAAGGTCCTCTTTTGTGGCAAGATTATTAAACTCTGTCTTAAAACTGTTTGCATTCTTTGCCACCTCATTAAAGGAATTCTGAAACGACTTGAATTCATCAGATAATCTCATGAAATCACTGAACTTCTTTTGCATGTTGATGAATATATCCTCAACCTTATCTGCATGTTTTTCAACGGTCAACTGCACCTTTTTTATTGCGTTTAATTCCCCCTTCACTTCATCGTTCAATTTTATTAAAGATTCCGTGCCTCTGAATGCCGATGTCTCTGTCCTGAGTTTCTTTATTTCATCTGCCATATAATCAAGCAGTTTTTTATTTGCTTCATGCATTGCGCTTAACTCCTCAATCCTTATCTTCTCCCTATCAAGATTCAGCATAAGTTTTTCGGGCTGGACGGAGCCAACCAAATCGCACGCCTTGGTAGCCTCAACCCTCAGAAGACTTATCTCCTTTTCCCTCTCCATATTACCTCTTCTGAGATCCCCCAATTCCTCACTTATTCTCTGAAATTTCTGTTCTGATAACTGGCGCATCTGGATGAATGCCTCAACCTGAGCCTTTAATTTGTCCACATCCATCTCCAGTTTTCTAAGGGTTGCATCTTTATTCGGTGCAATAGGCTGTTCTGTCGGTTCCTCCGGCATCACCTCATTTCCCTTTTCGATATTCTCCTGTATTATCC
>JAKFXM010000127.1 GCA_021731385.1 Methanobacteriota archaeon | reverse complement strand
TCCTATTAACTTCAGTTGATGAAGTTCCGCCTAAACTTCTGTGTGATTCAATAATCCTCAACGGATCCAAAATCTCCCCGAGTTCATTGACAGAAATCTCTATGCCTGATTTTTTCAGTATTCTATGAACATCATCAGGATTATTAAAATTCTTTCCGGCATTGATTAATTCCTTAATGGTATTTCCAACTATCATGTGCGAGTCCCTGAACACAACCCCCTTTTCCCTCACCAAGAAGTTTGCAAGTTCAGTAGCAGTAGAAAAATTTTCCTTAACCAATTCAGACATTCTTTTTTCATTGAATTTCATGGTTTTTATCATTCCTTCAAGAAGAACAAGAGAAGAATTAACTGTATTGATAGAATTCCATAGGAATGGCTTATCCTCCTGCAGATCCCTATTATAGCCCATCGGCAGGGCCTTCAATATTGTCAATATCTGAATCAGGGATGCATAAACTCCGGAGGCTCTTCCCCTTATCAATTCTGCAACATCCGGATTCTTTTTCTGCGGCATTATCGAACTTCCTGTTGTGTACTCATCAGAAAGTTCGATCATTCTGAATTCATATGTACTCCACAAAATCAGTTCCTCTGCCGATTTCGAGAGATTAGACATCAAAATTGAAAGTGCGGATAGTGTTTCTGCAATAAAATCCCTTGAACTTACAACATCAAGTGCATGCTCATGAATTCCATCAAATCCAAGAAGTTTAGAGGTTAATTCCCTGTCTATCGGGAATGATGTTCCTGAGATTGCGCATGCGCCGAGGGGGTTTGTATTTACATTAGAATACGCATTCTCAAGCCTGCAAAGGTCCCGCATAAGCATGTTAATATATGCTGTAGCCCAGAATCCGATAGTTATCGGCTGTGCATGCTGCATATGTGTATAGCTTGGCATTATCGTTTTTATGTGTTTTCCGGCAATTGTCAATAAGGTTTCCTGGAATTGTATAATTGATTCTTCAATATCAATTATTTTTTCCCTTAAATGCAATTTTGTGTCTGCCAAAACCTGATCATTTCTTGATCTTGCAGTATGCAGTTTTCCGCCGTATTCTGAGCCAGCGTGTTCTATTATGTAATTCTCAACATTCATATGGACGTCCTCAAATTCAGTACTTAATCTGAATTTTCCATTTTCATAATCCTCTTTTGCCTTTTCCAGAAACGAAATTATTTTTTTTGCATCAGTTCTGGAGATTATTCCCGTCCTCATGAGCATTATCGCATGAGCCTCACTTGCCCAGATGTCTTCAAGAAGAAATTCCTTATCCACATTTACTGACTGCGTGAAATTCCTAACAGATTCAGCAACATTGCCTTTGAATCTGCCTCTTAATCTGCTTGGTTTCATTCTCTTAATAAATTTAGAATGCGGAATATTAATACATAATGGAAAACATAAAGATAGAGATAGTTGAAATCGAAAAACCTGAAAACATTAATCTAATCCTTGGACAGAGCCATTTCATAAAAACAGTAGAGGACATACATGAGGCAATTGTAACCTCTGTGCCGGGGGTAGAATTCGGGATTGCATTTTGTGAATCCTCCGGAGACAGGCTCATAAGGATTGACGGTACAAGTAAGGAGATGATAGAACTTGCTTCAAAGAATGCAATGAAAATTAGCGCAGGTCATTCATTTATAATCTTTCTGAAAAATGCCTATCCCATAAATGTTCTCAACAGGATAAAGGATGTTCCAGAGGTTTGCAGAATCTTTGCAGCAACTGCAAATCCATTGCAGGTTATTATCGCAGAGACGGCTAAAGGAAGAGGAATTCTGGGTGTCATTGACGGGAGTACGCCATTAGGCATAGAAGATGAAAAGAAGATCGCTGAGAGGATGGATTTCTTGAGAAGGATCGGATACAAGAGATGAAAACGCTTAAACTTAAGGAAAATGAAATACTGAAAGAAAGGGTGGGGAAGAATAATGCCCTGATTGTCTGCACTTTCTGTGCACCTAATAATTTCTCTCAGGAACAGATCAGTAAATTTGCAAAGGAATTTAATGCAGAGATTATAAAATTACCAATGCTCTGTAATTATCCTGAGGTAAAGGTAAATCCAAAAAATTATGACTGCATTCTGGTACTTGGTTGTGGTGCTGGTGTACAGGCGGCAGGCGAGATTCTTGACACAAGGGTTATACCTGCGGCTGACACAATCGCTATAGCTGTAAAGAAAAACAATATTTTATCGCAATACTGCACATGCTGTGGAAACTGCGTTCTTTATGAAACCGGGGGAATATGTCCAATTACAAGATGCCCTAAATCTCTGCTTAATGGTCCTTGTGGTGGCGTCCATGAAGGCAAGTGCGAGGTTGATGACAGGGAATGTGCATGGGTTTTAATCTATGAGAGAATGAAGAAATTCGGAAAATTAGGGGAATTCTCAGGCACGAGAATGCCAAAATTGAATGAAAAAATATAGATTAAAGAGATATAACGAAAAGATAAACTTCATAGAGGAGAGGCTACTGGATATAGAAGAGTGGATTCAGAATGCAGAAGAAAAATTAGAGAGATTAGCATGTTATAAGGCATTTCAAGAGGCTGTTGAGGCTATTTTTGACTTAATCGCCATGATGCTTAAAGACAATGGTAAGGAGGTAGAAGATGATTATACGAATCTTGAAAAGATAAAGGTCCTTAAAATTTTGAGCACTGAGGAGACGGGTATTCTAATAGAGGCAAATGGTTTAAGAAACAGAATAATTCATCGCTATAATACAACTGATGACAAAATTGCAGTAGAATCCATAAAGAGCCTTCTTCCTACAATAGAAAGTGTAACCCAGAAATTTAAAAAGTCGATTAAAAATGATTAATCTGAAATCGTTAAAAAAATATTTGGGATTTTTAGAAAAGGATAAGTATGTGCATTCTACCCTTATCTTTGGCTCTCATGCAAAAAATCTTCAGACAAAAAGAAGCGATGTGGATATATGCATCGTAGCCCCCAAATGCAAAACTATAAATGAGCAGGTAAATCTCTTAAGGAGAATATGGCGTAAAATTAATTCTGAACGATATGATGTCCGGCTTTTTGAGGAATTGCCTCTTTACATCAAAATGGATATTATAAGGAATCACAGGGTGGTCTCTACAAAGAATCTGCCAGAACTCTACCATTACTTTTATTTATTCCGAAAATTGTGGCGGGACCAGAGTATAAACTGGGTTGAAAAATGAGCAAATTATCTCAAAATTTCGGGAAAAAATTCATAGTAACCGGAGAAATTGCACCACCGAGAGGTCCGGATTTGAGTGAATTCAATAAAGAATTGAATGAATTCAAACATCTGATGGCTAAACTTGAGGGCGTAAATGTTGTTGATATCCCGGGATGCAAACTCCTGATGAGTTCACTCTCCGCAAGCATAATCCTCCAGCAGAATGGAATTGAACCCATCTACCAGTTAGTCTGCAGGGACAGGAATATGCTCGCATTGGAAGCGGATTTAATCGGGGCATCTGCATTTGGAATAGAGAATGTCCTTGCTTTAACGGGGGATCATCCAAGATGCAAGAGCAGCGATCATCCGATGGCAAAGCCAGTCTTTGATCTTGATTCAGCAACACTGATAAAGACAATGAGGTTAATGAACGAAGGAAAAGACATAACAGGAAGGCCATTAAACAAGCCAACAAATTTCTTTATTGGTGCCGCTATTGCGCCGGGTGCAACCCCTCCTGAACCCGAAATTTACAAGACAAAAAGGAAGATTGACACAGGCGCAGAATTCTTCCAGACGCAGGCAGTATTTGAAATTTCCGTTATTGAAAATTTTTTAAATGAATATGAAAAAATAATTGGTGAAAATATAAGAAATAAAATCCTTCTCGGAATAGTGCCTCTCTATTCCTATGGAATGATGAAATTCTTAAGAACTATGCCCGGCATAGTGATTTCAGATGAGACAGGAAACAGGATAAAAAATGCAAAAGATCCCGTTGAGGAAGGAGTGAACATAGCATCAGAATTGATTGACAGGTCAAAAGACCTGAACCTTGCAGGGGTCCACATAATGACAGCAGGGAAGATTGAGGCACTTGTGAAATTGCTTGAGAATTTTTGAAAGGGAATTCCAATTCATTCTATTGCTCCACCAGTACAGATAATTTACAGTTCTCAACGCCCCGCACTGCACTTATTTCATTGAATAATTTTTTTATTTTCTCCTGTTTTCCTGCAACTATAATGACCTCCACGCAGTCTTCCTTCTCGAGGTGGGAATGCATAGTGGATCTTATTAAATCACTGTAAGCATGCTGGAGATTTATCAATTTATGGATAACTGCTCCAGATTCATGGTTGTATATGTAGGAGATTATGCCTATAAATTCCCCCCTTTCTTTTACCCATCTTTTCTGTGTTATAAAATCCCGCATAGCATCATTTATTGCCTTAGATCTGTTGCTGTAGCCCAAATCCCGGAGTAATGCATCGAATTCCTCAACCGTTTTTTTGGGTAGTGAAACGCCAAAGCGGGTAATTTCTTC
>JAKFXM010000024.1 GCA_021731385.1 Methanobacteriota archaeon | reverse complement strand
GAATACAGGAATCTTTACAGGCTTTGAAATCCTGTAGATGTCTGCAAACTGCGGGACTATAATTATATTGCTCCCGGTCTCTTTTGCAATTTCATCGCAGATTTTTGCCAGATTCAGTGCGTTTTCCCCCGTAGACTGTTCATATGTCTTGAAATTTATCACAATTATCGGGTCCATTTTAATTTTTTAGTTTTAGATTTAGTATTATTATTCTATTATTAAAATTAAGAAGTAAAAGGGGCGTCCGTAGTCTAGTCTGGTAGGACATTAGCCTTCCAAGCTAATCACCCGGGTTCGAATCCCGGCGGGCGCAATTAGTTTCTAATTTGTCTCCAGTCCCGGGTTTTCAGTTTTGATGTCTGACTGAAGACCCAAAACAAAGACGGAAGACAGAAAACTGAAGACAGATAACAGATACAGCCCCGTGGGGTAGTGGCCAATCCTACCCGGCTTTGGACCGGGTGACGCAGGTTCGAATCCTGCCGGGGCTAAAGTAGAGATTTATTACAAACAAATACCCAGATTTATCTTCGGTGCAATCCATGCGGCAGTATATGCAATCCCGACAATAATAATCAATCCTAAAATTGCATTGAAAATCATGTTCTTCGCCTCTGACCTTTTTGCGGAATCGTCTGCACTTGCAAGATACTGAAATCCTGCATACAGTATAAGGAAAGCAACTATGGCGGGGGTAATTATCAAAAGAAGGCATAACAGATTTGAGGTAAGTGCATACAACCCATTAAGAGAATCCCCGGATTCTGCAGTAAACTCGATGCAAGCACTCGATAAAATTAGCAGGATTATTCCTAAAATTATTCTAAATTCAGACGATTTCCATTTCATGATTATTCCTTTGGAGAGGTTACATGGAGGAATACCACATCCTTAATTGATTCAAAATTCTTGTCTGATTTTACAGTTATATCAATCCCATAATTTCCGCCATACTTAACATCAAACAGTTTAACCTTGAATTCAAGTTTTCTGCTCTCCAATGGACCTATCTTTATGCTTTCATTTATACTTCTCGAATCTGATCTCAGGAATCTGATCTTCTCATCATATGTCGTTAGATTAATTAAAACATTATGTTCTTTTTCCCCAGTATTTTTAATCTCAACCCAGATAGTGCTTTTTTCGTCAATACCTATTGTATCTGGATTTGCACCAGACCTCATCTTCAGGTCTTCAGTTCCCTTATAAACAGGATTCAAGGTAGTTGTTATGCCGGAAAAGGGGTTGAATTTCGTATAAACAGCAAGTATAATGATAATTGCTATTATTACTACAGCAACCGCGCCCCACTTAATTCTTGATAATGTTTCAGTTATTGCCATTATAAGAAATATTAATCAAAATGAATATAAATACCTAGATAAGGTCAATAAGAAGGTATGGCATCTCCAGCATAAGCCTTGCTATAAATTTCGGGTTTTTTGCAAGTGCAATAATGGATTTTGATGCAATGTCCATGTCCCCCCTTTTCTCGATGATTCCCCCATAATCTGCCAGAACAGAAAGAAGCCGATCAAGGTTTTTGTCAGAAAGCCTGTCAAGGAATCTGCGGATGAACAGATGAAGGCGGAGTTCCCTTCCGATTTCTGACCTCCATTTAACCTCGTAATTTTTCTCATATGAAAATTTCGCAGCAATTCCCCCCAGAACAATCCCCCCACCGGTTGTTGCCTTTACATGGCCTGCCGCATCTCCTACTGTTATAAGTCTTCCGTAATCTGTCTTCAGTTTTGGATTATAGACCGGGATTATCCCGAAATTTTTGTTTAGGATATTTTTACTTAAAATCCTTCCCTTTTCATCAAGTTCCTGGAGAAATTTGTCCAGATAGGGGACCGGGTTTGTCCTTGCACATAAGCCAACCCTTGCATAGTCTTCAACAGGGATTATCCAACTAAAAAATCCAGGTACATTGAAATGCAATTCCACAAAATCTTTATCGCACTCAACCCTCATCTCATATTGCGCACCAATAAGAAACTCCCTTGGCATGTCCAAACCTAATTTTCTGTGAAGATTGTAATTGGTTCCTGTTGCAAGGATTATTCTGTCAGATTTTAGATTTGAAATATCATCAATTCTCTTATTAAGAAATTTAGCACCGGAATCAATTGCAAGATTCAGCAAAAAGGAATCAAATTCACTTCTATCAAAGACATGGGCTTTTGTCTGCTTTCCGTCAATCTCGAACATCCCTCCAAGCGGGGAGAAGAACCTGGCACCCCTTATCCTGTTTTTTGCAATCTTTTCAGCAGAAATTCCGAGCCTTTCAAGACCAGACTTGCTTATTAACCCGGAGCATTGCACCGGCTGTTCTTTATGCTCCTCGTATATCTCAACACTGTCGAATTTTGAGCATGAAACTGCTGCAATGCTTCCAATGGGCCCTCCACCTATAACGGAGATTGTCATAATTCAGAAACTATTCCCTTAAGTCTATCATGTCCCATGCTTCCGGACATAAGGGAACTTCGTTCCCTTTACCAACATAAGTGCAGGAAACCTACGGTTCGCGGCCGAGCTTTGCTCGGGCGCGTGTCCGACCGAAGGTCGGCCACATCCCGCCCTTATCACCCGAAAAATCCCTACGGGATTTTTGGGCCCAATTTTTGCATAGCAAAAATTCGGGACCCTACCCTTCCCCTTGAATTCAATTCTTGTTTTGGGAATCCAAACCCTTTTTTAAAGGGTTTGGGCCCTAATCAACCCAGTTCTACTCAATAAATTCATCTCAAATCTATCATGTCCCATGCTTCCGGACCTGTTGAAATCAGACTTACCCTAACGCCAACCTTCTCCTCGATCTCCTTTATGTGCCTTTTTGCCCCCTCTGAAAGTTCTTCATAATTCTTTACCCGATAGCATTCAGGGAATAATTTGTCTATGCATGTAATTCCAATCTGCGTTGCCCCGTTAACCATTGCAGAATATTTTGCAAGGGAAAAATCGAAATTTCCAACCCTCCGGGTCCTGCCCGTAACAGTTCCAAGTTCGTTAAGATATGAAGAAAGAATTTCATTTACAGAATTTCCCTTTATGCCTTTTTTTTTCGCATTTTCCAGAACATCCTGCCATAGAGGGTAATTTCCTATGTTTTCTTCATCTACGACTTCCATAGAACCCCCCCCTACACGGGTAGTATAGGCTTTATAGATTACAATTACATCCTTGACCTTTGTAGGTCCCAACCCTATATCCGCCAATGCCATGCTTGCTGTCGTATCCTTTGAAGTGACATAAGGATATGTTCCATAAAACAGGGAAAGCCCAAAGCCCTGACTTGATTCAACAAGAATATTTTTGTTTTTATTCAAAGCATCGTTAATCTCCTGCGGTACATCAGTAATGTAATCCTTCAATTCGGGAATATCCTTTGCCAATTTTATTGTTCTGTGGGCCCTTTCCGCATTTGCAGGACCGCATCCGCTGCCGGTAGTTCCAACGCCCTTGCTGAGATGCTTATTGGACCTATCCTGTTCCTTATGTCCTTCCTCTATAATCCCGCACCTTTTATCAAGCATTATTCTTCCTCTTGTACCGGTCATATCCACCTCTTCGAGGAATCTTGAAGTATCTATCAGAACACCGGCCCCTACCAAGAGCCGGGATTTATCGTTAACAAAACCACAGGGTATCATCCTCAATCCATAGGCCTTTCCATCCCTGTAGACCCTATGCCCTGCATTTGGGCCTACGCCGGCCCTTACGACAATATCCGGTTTATCATGCAACGCAAGATATGAAATAACCTTGCCCTTTCCCTCGTCACCAAAATGACCGCCTACGACAATTGTAACTGTCAATTTAATCCCCTTTAATCCCTCCCGTAATCATCCTCAACCCTGACTACATCGTCCAATTCGGGGGTGCTTATCTCAATTATTTTCAAATCCTTCAAAGGTACAATTCTATGTATGTCCTTCGGTTCTAAAAGAATGCACTCCCCTTTCCCGACTATAATTTCACCATTTGAATGAATTAATTTTAATTCCCCCTCCAGAACGAACATAGTCTCTTTTTTCACTTTATGGTATTGCAGGCTCGTCCTTGAGCCCTTTTTTATCTCAAGAATCTTTCCGGCATATTCCTGCTCTGCAGCAAGCCATATCTCCCGCCCCCACGGCTTTTCTACAATCTTGGGTTTTGTTATCTTCATCCTACCCCACCTTAATTAATTTGTTTACCTAATTATTATTCTACAAAATAAATAAGTGGTCTGGAATGAATATTTCAGTAATAGGAACTGGTTACATAGGTCTGATAACGGGGGCGGGATTTGCCTGGAAGGGGAATAAGGTAGTATGCGTTGATGTTATCAAAGAAAAGGTAGACCTGATAAATTCCGGGAAATCCCCGGTATATGAAAAAGGTCTTGATGAAATCATCAAAAAGAATATAGGGAAGAATCTTACTGCAACTACAAGTATAATTGGTGCTGTTTTGAATTCTGATGTTACCTTCATCTGTGTTGGAACCCCGCTAAATAGTGATGGCTCGTCCG
>JAKFXM010000021.1 GCA_021731385.1 Methanobacteriota archaeon | reverse complement strand
TGGCACAGGGGGTGTATAGGTAACGCTTAATATATTTATTATTTTTGGAATGACAGTGAATGCCCATACATTAGACCATTGTGATGAATTTAATGAATCATTAGCCTGTAAACTCCAGAAATACTGCCCCGGTGAAAGTTCATTTATTGGTTTATATGCTGTTGCAGTTGATGGAATTATACTACCGGAAATATTCAGTAAATATGAAATTTGATCATTATCCAAGTCTGTTGCTGAATTCCACACAAATTCAGGGGTTGTGTTTGTTATAGTTCCGTTTACTGGGGAAATTAAAACAGGTACCGGGGGTGGTGAATTTGCTATAACCGCACTTGAATTTGAAATATTATAACCCCCATAATTGTCATACACAGTAACTCTGCATGTCCAGTTCTCGCCCCTTGTTGTATTCGTGCTATTAACTAATTTTGTTGTTGAGCAAGTCCTTTCCATTAGTTCTGTACCATTAATTGTGCCTTTTGGATTTTTGGTTCCTGCTGTGAAGTCAGCTGAATTGTTGTTTGTGTCTGAGTATCTAATCATTCTCTTTATTGTCTGGTTCTCACCAACAACCGGGACAGGACTGCCCTCCACTACAGTACCGCCCCAGCCAACACCGTCAATCCTGATGCTGTTGTAATAAAGTTTTACAGAGTCATTGTCATCATTAAGACCATTCCCAATAGTTGTTAGATTGCAGTCTGCAAAACTCGCATATAAACTGTTATTGTCAGCGATTAGATAGTATCCTCCAGACGGGATCGAGGCACTGCATAGGGTATCATTCTTACTATCTCCTATCCCCCAAGATGAATTTATGGTAACTGTGACATTGGTTGGATTATAGAGTACCACATACTCATCATTGGCCGAAGTTCCATGATAGAGAACCTCAGAAATCACAATATGGTCAGGATACCGGATACTGCAATCAATATCCTCAGCATCGTAATCTGGAATCCATGTTGAATTTCTGAACCATCTTAAATTTGCAATTAGAGAATCCCCTATATCGGGGTCAGAAACCGTGAATGAACAGTTCAGATTATCATTTGTTGCAGGAATTTCAGGAATTACACTAACCGAGAGAGATGGTGCAATATCAATCTTTCTTGCCATATCCTTAACCCACGTATTATTCCTGTTCCCTACAAAATCAACAGTCATTGTCTGTATTTCATAATAAGAATTTGAATTCAATCCGGTTGCATTGTAGAAATTGTCAGAGGTATTTGCATAGAAAACGCCATTTATCCACACCTCTGTATAATTGAAATCATCTTCCGGATTTGTCCATGTCCAGTATATCCAAGAACTTCCCTGTGAGACATTTGCAAGATTGCTCACACTTGCTGGTGGTGTATTATCAACCGTTATGTTTCCTACTGTTAATATATTAGAATTTCCTGCAAGGTCTGTTATTGTTGTGGTTATGTTGTAGAATCCATCAGGGACATAATTGCTACTGTTACCATAATCACCATGATAGTGACCGGTCCAGTTAAATACCCTATTGGTTATATTATCATAACTTGAACCTGATGAAGTTTTTCTATATACCTTGCTACCACTTGAATTGTATATATAGCTTGTCCCCCAACTTACAATCTCAGAAGCAGTCATATTTATTGTTATACTATCATATAGTCCATCCCCACTCGGAGAAAATGTCCAGTTTCTATGCCCTGTTATAACTGTTGAATTGATCTCTGGGGGGATTGTATCAACAGTTAAACTCATTGTCTCTGTCGTATTTGAGTTTCCTGCTTTATCCCTGACCGTGACATTATACCAGTAACTCATGTTTGGGCTTAGGTTTGTGAAATTAATGCTTCTTGTTCCTGCCGAATAGGTTGTTGAGTTTAAGTTGTGGGTTGAATTAAACATGTAGAAGGTAATGTTTGCTTCGTTTGTATCGCTTGCTGAGACATTCACAAAGAGATGGTTTATGTTCTGGAATGTGTTATTTTCAGGCGTTGGTGCTGTGAAATGGATTGCAGGATTTATCATATCCAATGTTATTTTTCTCGTTTCGGTTGCATTAAGGTTTCCTACCTTGTCCCTGACTGTCACATTGAGCCAATACTCCATATCAGGGCCAAGATTCGTGAAGTTTATTTCTCTTGTTCCTGCAGGATAGGTTGTTGAATTTAGGGTGTTGGTTGAATTAAACAGGTAGAAGGTAATGTTTGCCTCATTTGCTTCTGTTACTAAAACACCCGCCGATATATAGTTTCTTGCAAGGTAGGAATTGTTCACTGGCGTTGACTGGTCAAGTATAATGCCGGGATTTGTTGTATCAACCGTGAGTATTCTCGTCTCTGAAACACTGGAAATTCCATCAAAAGTGCAGTTGATATAAAAATTATAACGACCATCTGAAAGGCTCGTATTTGCAGTAATTGTGATTGTTCTATTATTTAGAACAGTCTCATTTCTCCCATTACCAGTGCCATTTATGACCAATTCACAGGACATATCGGCATTGTATTCATTACTTGCATTGAAGCTAAACTCTGGTGTTGAATTTCTTGTATAACTGTTATTTGCAGGGGAATTCAAATCTATTGTTATTGTTGAATTCTCATTTACAACAGTAACAGTTATGGTTATTGTAGCATCGGCAGAGGCAAGGCTCACGCTAAGCAAAATTAGCATCATTGCCAGTGCACTTATCCGCGCAAGCCTCCCAAATCTATTCATTAGCCTTTCTTCCTTCTAAATAACCATACTGCTACCAATACAACCACAATAACAGCCCCGATTACAAGATAGAGCCACAGATTCGAGGGCTTTTCAGGTTTCTTATCAATCTCTATCTCATAGGTATTCTCCGTATTTCTGATAACTATCTCCATTGAAGCATCTGAATAACCATCCTTTGAAACCTTTATGAGATATGTCCCTATTGCAAAATCCCTTATCTCCGCTAACCCGTTTGCATCAGTTCTGTATAATTCCCCATTTAGGCTTATCACGACATTACCTAAAGGCTTTCCTGCCCTGTCATTTACGCTGAATTTCAGGGAATTATCCAGTTTCTGCGTCTCTATCTGTATCTTCGGGAAGGCTGCAAGGGAAAATGTCTCACCACCTGTTGCCTTTCCTTCCACCGCTATAATCACCTCCCACTTTTTTCCAATGTATCTCTCGTCATTGGGAATGCTGACAAACATTCTTAGAGAGCCAGAGGAATTCGCCGGTATCGTTACCTCATTCTTACTGTAATAAAACCATGCGGTGTCCGGAATCTCTGCATATTCAGAGCCAACACCAAGCCCTACTTCAGACGGCTTCTTGGAGGTAATTGTATAGGTATGCTCCCTGTCGTCATTGTTAAAAATCTCCAGCTGTATTCCCGTGTTCGTGTATATGTCGTAATCCAAGCCGGGAGGAACATTCTGGATCAAAAGACCCCCAGGCTGAACCCTAAGCCCACCCGCACTTACCAAGCCGATTAGTGCTAAGGCAACTGCTAAGGTCAATGCTACTTTTTTCTTTTTCATTCTAATCAAACCTCCCCCCCTAAAGGGAAAAATTCCAAGGTTGAAATTTCAACCTTTTTATGCGGCTACTGTCCCGACGGTTACTGTAATGGTTTGCTGTGTTTTTACAGTTGTTGAGGTTGGTGCATTGAAATACAACCTTAATGGCGTATTACCATTTGCTGCTATATTTCTACCCCCTCCTGCAAATTTCGTACCATCTGCCACCGTTGTGCTTTCTGGTATTACATCACCAGATCCCGGTATGGCATCGGTTGCATTAAATCTTCCAGCCATTACATACACGTTCGGACCTATTGCAGTTCCAGCAGTCCAACCAGTAGGTTTGGTCTGCTTCAGTGTCAGGTCTATCGGCCAGTTTCCATCGTTTGTAACTGTGACTGAGCTATTAACCATTGTTGCATTCTTTATAATCCCAAACGCAGCAGTGCTTTGGTTCAAAGTAATGCTCAAAACCTGCACCGTCACAGTCACCGTTATATCCGCACTCTCAGCCGCACTCACCATCGGTACCAAGTTCATCATGGCTATCAGGGCAGCCATAACCCCCATTCCTATTTTCCAGTTTTTTGTTTTCATTTTTCTGTTTTTTTCTCGCAAACCATGTCTGCGAATTATTATAAAGACCTCACGGTAAGCAACTTCGTTATAAAAAAGCGAACAGGCATGTTCTAATTTTTATAACAAAGAAGTTCACCACGATTTACTCAACTGATTCAACAGATGAAATGGTGAATGTGAATTTGGAATGGATGAATTTTGTGAATGATTAGAAGAATGCAATTTACCCTCAATTATATCTTCGTAGAAATCAAAGGTATTCAATAGGATATTTAAATATCCTGCTGTGCTATTATTATTAACTGAGATTCGTATTCTCTGTGAACGGTGTTCTGATTCGGCTAACTCAGGAGAGATTACAACACATACTAAATCATCATCCCGAATTGTTTGGAGATGAACACAGAATTCCAGAGACCGTGAATAATCCTGACCTTGTTCAGAAGGGAGATGCAGGGACTCTTCT
>JAKFXM010000197.1 GCA_021731385.1 Methanobacteriota archaeon | reverse complement strand
CGGTCAGCAATACCAATCCATTATCAAATTCGGTTCTTTTAATTCCCTTCCTTTCCATTTTACATCAATTTAATCTGCTTATCAGATTTTTCTTCAGAAAAATCTGAGCTATGATTTCCAAAGAAAATCATATTATCAGATTCTGCAGATGTTAATTTTTCTATATCAATAGCCATCCCGTCTCTTGCAGCAATTGTCTTAACTCCGGACTCCATTTCAATTTTTTTTGCCTCAAGATAAGGGTTGGAATTCAGCATCCTCATCCCGAAGTGCTGGATTATGGCAATTTCAGGCTTTGCCTCTTTTACAATTCTTATCGCATCCATGGTATTTAGATGAGCATCAGAGCTTTTTCCTGTTGGGAATATTACATTCAGGATAAGAATCTTTGAGTTTTTATAATTCCCTATCAGATCCTCATGAAATCCCGTATCCGAAGTATAGGTTATAATTCCATCACTTGTAAAGAATTTAAATCCTATTCCCTCGAAATGGTTATATGTTGGTATTGCCTGAATTTCAAGTTCGTTAATTTTAAATTTTTCATTGTTTTTTGGAGTTATTATATCCGCCATGCTTCTGTGGTATTCGGAGATGTATTCAAGCGCAGGCCCGGAGATTACAAGTGTTCCGTGTTTTTTTTTCATCCCTGCAGTCATCGCCTCCATCATAATCTCTGCATCATTATAGTGGTCCAAATGCTTGTGGGAAACAAACACCGCATCAAGTTTATCGCACCTCTTGCCATACTGCAATGCCCTGATTAATGAGCCCGGACCCGGATCAAGGATTATTCTCTGCCCAATGTCAAGCCATATCCCCCCGGAATATCTCCGCTGGCTAAGAATTACAAATCTTCCCCCTCCAGTTCCAAGAAATGTTATGGAATTCATATTCTTATCTTATAAAATTTAGAAATAATAATTAGATTGTGATGCTAATGAATAGACTACCTGCCATCTTGCTTCTGATTGCACTAGCTACTTTATCATCTGCAGGACCAATAATTGTGAACTCGGTTGTATATGACTGTAGGATATATGATAACAATATTGAGTGTTTTTCTTTGATTTCTATTAATGCAGAGGATGAAATTGATGGCCTTTATCTCTATTTTCCGGTAGGCATTGAATTGATTACAAAAGATTTAGAAATTGAACAGATTGATAGTAAAATTTACATTAAAAATCTGAATTTGAAGAAAGGTGAGGCTAAGTCAATAATACTAAAATCCAAAGCTGACTTTCAGGGCAGTGATGTAGAAATTCTAACCTTTACCTTTCCTTATAAAGTGGAGAGAACACTGATAGCCATAAATGGGGCAAGAGATAAATTAGTCTGGAATGTAGGATTTCCGGCATATTCGTTGGATGGAGAAAATAAGGTCCTGATAGGGAATGATATAACTGATGAAGACATCAATCAAATGAATTATAACTTTGAGGGCCTTAGAAAATCACTTTCCAAGCAGGTAAAACTCCCTGAATATCGGATATACCTGAATGAAATTCAGGCGAATGAAAATATTGCTGTAAAAATATGGGCAGGTAAGAGTTATCAATATTATCTTCCTAATACGCTAACAGTAATCCTTATATCCATATCCCTATTTTTGATTGTATATCTAATACTATCAAGAAAATTTTTTATTAGTGAAAGTGAAAAACCTGTAATTCCTATTGAGGAAGAAAGGCCTAATTGGGAGGATCTAAAAGCGGGATATGAGAAGACACTCAATACTCTTAAAGATGATGAATACATCATTTACAAGGAAATTTTTGATTCACGAGGCGAGATTCTGCAAAGAAATCTGCCTGAAAAGACAGGGTTTTCTAAAGCCGGGGTTACCAGAACCTTAGATAGATTGGAGCAGAAGAAATTATTAGAGAGAAGGAGCTATGGTGTCACTAACAAGGTTGTTCTGAAGTAAATCCTCTAAGATTTCTCTGAAACGCATTTCAATTTTTCTTCTGAAACGCATTTCACTATGCCTTTATTTACCGTTTCAGCCAATGATTGAGCAATAAAAATGGATACGAAAATTGTGATTATTGGCATATTATTAGGTCTATCGATATTTTTTACAGGGTGTATTTTTAGCACAACTCCCGCCAATGTCTGGTCCGAATGCAGAAATGACTCTGCCAATGTTTTTATCGGTGCAAATGAAAATCTTAAAAATGTAAAATGTGTCGCTCTTGATAAGGAATTTTTTGACAATCAGGAAATTGTCATAGGAAATTTGTCAAAGGACGATGAGGATGTTTGCAGATTCAGGTTATCTAAAGATACAACGCAACCACTAAGATTCGAGGTATGGTACAATGGTAAAGTAAAACGAGAGGTCTGCGATTGGCAGCATTATTCCGGAGGTATTGATTAAAAAGAGATGACAATTAAAGAATTTTTGAGGCTGGACCGGAGGAAGGCTTTAGTAACTATATTATTTATAGGCTATTCAGTATTTGTGTTTGATCTTAATGTAGCCTGTGATCCTGATGATTCAGGATTTCCCATAGACAAGCGCCCATTTCCTTATGACCTTCTCTGTATCTCCATTATACCAAAATTTCTTTCGATTCCTCTTATACCTACCTTCATATTTCTATTTTTGTTTGCTGGGGCCTCACAATTTGTATATAATTACACTCTACAACCTATAGCTTTTGATTACCCATTTGTTGGGTATCTTTATACTATTATCTCAGTATCTGTTTTGGTGTTTTTCGTATATTTTTTATCCTGCCTGATAGTCTTCATTTACGATAAATATAAACTTAGTGGGATGATAAAATGACACAAGAACGAACATTATTTATAAGGTTTTTGAGGAACAGGAATGAAATATTTGATGATATAAAGAATGAAGAGAATTTAGACCGTATTATCTTTGGCTCAGGACTGACTATCCTGTTTTTCTCTGCAATCTATGGGGCGATAATGGGCCTTTTTGCCGGCGGGTTTGTCATTATCATGGATATGGTCAAAATTCCCTTTCTGTTGCTGATGTCCCTGTACCTAAGTTCCCCCTCTTACTTTGTTATATCCGTCCTGATTGGATTAAAAATGAGATTTAGACAGATGCTTGCTATACTTTCAGTTAGCTATGCAGTTGCTTCTACAGTCTTGGTTTCTTTCACACCCATTGTCTTTGTTTATTCTGTATCTGAGAGTTCAAATACTATTATCCACATAGTGCACTACATCCTTTTTGGACTTGCGGGATTATGTGGAGGCTACTATCTTCTTAAAGGAATGTCAAATTTCTATGGAAAGGAAGAAAAGAGCAGGTTATGGATTCTACCCTTTATAATTGGAGGAATCCTCACATTCTTGGTTGGAATAAAATTGGTTTGGTTGCTAAAGCCATACTTCCACTATTACCGGTATTTCTTTGAAGGTCTAGGGATAATACTATGAAACCATGGATTGTTGGAATTCTACTGATACTAAGCATTAGTGTTAGCGGAATTTCAGAATCACCATATTTTGACTCGGCGGTATGTGATTTTATTATATCTGAAAATGAGATAGATGGCTACTGCAAGATAACTGCAGAATCGGGCGGTGTTGATATTTTCAACTTAACTCCACCAAAAGGCGCTATTGTAGAGCGAGTGAAAGAGTCTAGAGATAGCGTAATACTTTCAATCAGAAAGGACATATCAAGTAATGACTTTGAAATTCCATTACCTGTTTTTCCATATAGAATTAAGGGGGTTCTCATAAGTGTGCAGGCACCGGAGTCCAAATTCGTCTGGGAGGTAAATTTTCCAACTGAAAGTAAGGAAGATGATAAAATTCTTGTTCAGAAATATCTTGGTGATTTAACAGTAGAGGAACTGGATAAGGAACTCTATGAACTTAGGAGATATACCTCAAAATCTTCACAATTTCCGGATTCAGAGTACCGGCTTTATTTAGGAGAGATCGGTGCTAATGAAAATTTAGAAGTAAGGGCATGGGTTGGAAAGGGTTATGAATATTATTTACCTTACGCTATTGTCGCAATACTCCTTTGCGGAATTCTATTCTCAACATTTTATTTTGTATCAAGGAGGTTGTGAAATGAAAATAAAGGAATTTTTGAAGCCGGATTGGAGAAAGGTTTTGGTGTTTGTAATAATTATGGTAAGTATAGTAATTATTCCTCTTATGGTTCTTATTTCTATTTTTTCTATATTTGATGATGTCTGTTTTGACCCCGTATCAGATGCGCTTCGATTTCCTTGTAATCATCCTCTTCTATTATATCCTATTAGTATCCTATTATATCCTGTTACTATCTTTCTTTATTTTTTTACTACACTTGTTCCTATACCCTTCGGAGAATTAATCGCCGCCTTTATTTTTATAATTTGTGTATACCTTTTATCCTGCCTTATGATCTCCACTTACGAGAAACTCAGAAGTAGAAAGAAATGAATCAAAAAATATTAGCCATCGTTTTGATATTATCAGCTTTAGCAGTAATCTGGTTCTGGCAAAATCCCATAGGTAAATTTGGACACCATTGCTTTGGATTTACTGTTTACAGTGGAATTCCAGTCCCTTATTTTGATCTTAAGATTCATGCAGAGGGTTCTTTCTCTATAAGGGAAAAAACCCATTTTGTTTCTCTGGAGGAAGCAAAAGATTTGATAGCTGAAAATCCAGATTTTCTGATCATAGGAATTGGCTATGATGAACTGGTC
>JAKFXM010000085.1 GCA_021731385.1 Methanobacteriota archaeon | reverse complement strand
ATGGCTTCATGAAGAAGTACGGTAAATGTCAATTCATTTGCCTTTTCATCAAATACCTCAAGACCTATTATGAATCTCTGTGTTATACCCTTTATCGATTTTCTTATATCCGGATGTATGTAATCCTTTGAAATTATCTTTATGGAATTATACCCCTGTATGTACTTCGTTATAAGCATCCTTGTTATAAAATCTATGTCCGGATTGCCGGTTATTGGTATATCAACGATTAAGTCATGCTTTCTTGACCTTATCAATATCCCTGCCCTGTCAACCTCAATAATGTCCAATTTTGCACCCTTGGACAATCTCTGTTCTTTGACCCATTTGCTTGGCAATGAGATAGTATATGTCGATCCCCCGGTGAACTGTACCCTTCTTTGTTCCATTCTATATAGTTTATATATAATATATATAGATTATTTATATATATCACTTCATATATATAAAAAAATAAAGATGAAACCATGATGAAATATCTTGCTGTTTTATTAGTTGTCATTCTATCCATGGGATGCATTGACGAAAGTGAGAAGGAAGGACTGACTATTGCAGGTTCTACAACAGTACAGCCAATAGTTACAAGGGCGTCTGAAGTATTCTCAGAAAGGAATCCTGATATTAAAATCGGCGTGCAGGGCGGCGGCTCTGGAACGGGAATAAGAATGATAGGTGAAGGCTCTGTAAATATCGGCTCATCTTCAAGGGAATTAAATCCAGAAGAAAAAAATAGGCATCCAGATCTCGTAGTTCACACTATTGGAGTAGATGGCATAGCAGTAGTAGTACATCCCTCTAATCCGATAAACAATCTAAGCATTGGGCAAATAAGGGATATTTTTTCAGGCAAGATAAATAATTACAAAGAAGTCGGCGGGCCGGATAGAAGAATCGTCCTGGTAGAAAGGGAAGACGGCTCAGGCACCAGGTCTATCTTCGAGTCATTTGTCATGAACAATACCGATGTATCTGAAAGGGCTTTACAGAAGCCAGCAAGCGGTGCCATACGCTTCACAATTTCAGGTAACGGGGACGCTATAGGTTATCTGGGCATAGGCTACCTTGACGGAACCATTAAACCGGTTTCAATAAACGGGGTTGCTCCTACAGAAGAAAATATTCGGACACTTCACTATCCAATTTCAAGGAATCTGTACCTGATTACCAAGGGGGATCCAACAGGTCTTACCAAGGAATTCATCGACTTTATCATGTCAGATGAGGGACAGCAGATAGTTAAGGAAGAAGGATTTGTAAGGATAAGATGAACAAAGTATTTGATACTGAAAAGATAGTAGGAACTACACTAATGCTTTCCAGCATCACTGCAATAGTGATACTCTTCCTTATAATACTCTTCATATTTGATGGCGGACTTCCATTGTTTCAGCACGTCACAGCAACTGACTTCCTATTCGGCAATAAATGGATACCTGCGAAAAATCTCTATGGGGCTTTCCAATTCATAGTGGTTACATTACTGGTTACCTTAGGTGCACTCATAATCGCAGTGCCTCTAGGTGTTTCTTGCGCAGTATTTCTCGCAGAGATTGCTCCGAAATGGGCAAGGGATATTGTTAGACCGGCAATAGAACTCCTTGCAGGAATTCCCTCCATTATCTATGGCGTCTTTGCCCTTGTCGTCGTGGTGAATATTGTAAGGATTTCATTTAACCTTGCAACAGGCGAAACAATAATAGCGGCATCCATCATTCTCGCCGTCATGATACTACCGATAATAATAAGCATATCCCAGGACGCTATAGAATCAGTACCCCGGCTCTACAAGGAAGGTGCTTATTCAATGGGCGCCACGGACTGGCAGACGATCAGCAGGGTCATAATCCCTGCGGCATCACAAGGAATCATTGCAGGAATTATTCTAGGTATGGGTCGCGCAATTGGAGAGACGATGGCAGTTGTGCTAGTCATAGGAAATGTAGAGGCAATGCCTTCAACAATATTTGAGCCAGGAGAGACATTGACATCTGCAATACTTCTGGAGATGGGCGAGGCGGTTGTTAAAAGCACGCATTATAACGCACTGTTCTGTCTCGGAATTGTCCCTTTCATAATAGTGTTATTCTTAAGTGCGCTCTCAAGTCGTCTGATAACAAAGAACAAGGTAAGATTCGCATGATAAATAATATGATTTTCCTAAAGGAAAATCATAGCTACGAAATTCCATCAAGGAATTTCGTATAATATGAAATTCCTTTGGAATTTCATAGCTTCGACAGCAGAGCTGTCGAATAAGATGATGAATAAATACACAACAGATAAGGTTGCAAAAGCATGGCTGTGGATATCTGCCATGACAATAATCCTAATACTATTCTTAGTACTAGGCTACATATTCGTTATGGGTATAGACTCAATGAGCATATCTTTCATTCTTGATAATCCAAAAAACAACTGGCGCGAGGGCGGGATATTCCCTGCAATAATAGGATCACTTATTGTTGTCTTCATTGCCCTATTCTTCGCCGCCCCTATTGGTATTGGAACTGCCATGTACATTACTGAATTCAGAAAGGATGGGTTAATGACGAGAATTATAAGAACATCATCTGATGCGCTTAATGCAGTGCCTTCAATCGTCTTCGGATTGTTTGGCCTGGCACTTTTTGTTTTCTACCTGAAGGATTATACAGGAGGACCGTCCCTACTCTCTGCAGGGCTTACTCTGGGTTTCATGATACTCCCTACAATTATCAGGACTTCAGAAGTCGCGATGAGGAGCGTCCAATACGCCGAACGAATGGAGAGCTATGGCCTCGGGGCTTCAAAGCTGCAAACAATAAGATACATCGTAATCCCGGGCTCGATTCCCGGAATAGCTACGGGCATAATTCTAGGCATTGGAAGGGCTATCGGTGAGACTGCACCCATAATCTTTATGGTGGCTTTAAATCCGATGATACCTGAGTCAATCTTCGGCAGCGGCAATACTCTAACAACCCAACTATATTACCTTGCGATGGAAGGCATATCTCTTAAAGTAGCCTTTGGAACCGCACTCACACTGGTATTCGTTATATTAATACTCAACGCAATAACAAGATTTTTTAAGAGACAGTTTTCAAGAAGATTTTCCAAAGGAAAATCTTAACTGCTCTGTAATTTTAAGTACAGAGCATCAAGAAATTTAAGGAGATGTTGATCAGTCATGGACAATAAGAACAAGATAGAGATAAAGAATTTGAACCTTTGGTATGGGGACAAGCAAGCGCTTATTGGCAACAATATAAACATAAAGGAGAATAAGGTTACGGCCCTCATTGGCCCTTCAGGATGCGGCAAATCGACCTTCATTAGATGCATAAACCGCATGAACGACCTGATAGACAGCGTAAGGATTACCGGAAGCGTTTTATTAGACGGGAAAAACATATATGACAAAGACGTCGATGTGGTTTCCTTGCGTAAAAAAATTGGTATGGTATTCCAGAGGCCGAATCCATTTCCTATGAGTATATTTGACAATGTAGCATATGGTCCGAGGATACACGGAATAAAAAACAAAGACGCACTAAAAAAGATAGTCAGAGAAAGCCTGGTAAATGCCACACTCTGGGATGAGGTCGAGGGTAGATTGAATATGAACGCATTGGATCTTTCAGGAGGGCAACAGCAGCGTCTATGCATAGCCCGAAGCCTTGCAGTAAAGCCGGAGGTAATGCTATTCGATGAACCCTGTTCAGCGATTGATCCAATAGCTACCGGCAGGATAGAGGACCTTATACACGAACTAAAGAAGGACTACACGATAGTTATAGTAACGCACAATATGCAGCAGGCTGCAAGGGTTTCGGACTTCACCGGGTTTTTCCTCCTTGGAAAATTGATAGAATTCGGCGAAACAAAAGAGATATTTGAAAATCCGGGGGAGAAAGCGACCGAGGACTACATTACCGGGAGATTCGGTTAATTGTTAATGCTCTGTAATTTTGATATGAATCTGCTTTGCAGATTCATAGTTACGAAACTCTAAAGAGTTTCGTATGATATGATTTTGCACCCGAATTTCACTTTGTGAAATTGGGCCCAAAAACTGCAAAGCAGTTTTTCGGGTAGCAAAATCATAGCTACGATTCGAGACCAAAGGTCTCGAAATTTCGACGGCTTTGCCGTCGAATCGAAAGCTTTGCTTTCGAATTATACAAATTTGCCTTGCAAATTTTTCGGGCCCAAAAATTCTGAAAGAATTTTTCGGGTTGCATTAGCAAAATTTTCTTGAAAATGGCACGAAAAACACTTGATATTGAACTGGAAAAAATAGGAAAGGATATACTGAAGATGAGTGATATGGTTTGTGAGGTAATAGAAAATTCTGAGATTGCCCTCAGAAACAGGGACATGAAACTCTCCACAAAATTGATAAACAACGATGATAATGTTGACAAACTCTACAAGGACATAGAGGAGAGATGCATAAGGACAATAGCCCTTCACCAACCGGTAGCGAGGGATTTAAGGTTTATAACAGCAGCAATGAATGTTGCATCAAACATCGAAAGAATAGGCGATTACTCTGTTGACACTGCAAAGATTGTTCCCTATATTGCAGATGAAAAAACAAACATAGATGAAATTAAAACAATGGCAGATATTTGCAAAGAGATGACAAGAAACTCTGTAGAGGGATTCATTAAAAATGATAGTAAAAAAGTTGAGTTGGTTAAAAGCAAGGA
>JAKFXM010000151.1 GCA_021731385.1 Methanobacteriota archaeon | reverse complement strand
TAATTCAGAAGAGCAAACAGAAAAATTAAATCCTGCTCTTTTCAAGTGCATCTCTAACTGCATTCCGTATCTTGAACCCCGCCGCATGCATCAGCGTTTCATTTACAATATTGTCCCACTTCATTGATGCCATGCAGGGATAGTTGTGGAACAGCAAGCCGGACTTCTCTACGGCCTTTTCTTTCTCTGTGCCCCTTAATCCCTCTGCAACGAAAAATGTGCAGCCGCATGGGGAACCCCTTTTCACATAGACATCCTCAATTAAATTTCCATTTAATTTAATTTCAAGCAACGGCATTCCGAAATATCCTGCAAATTCATCAATAACAGGATTTCCTATTTCCATTAAGGTGCAGAGAGGTCTTGCAAAAACATAAGGAACATCCATCCTACAGAGTTCCTTTTCAATCTGCAACTGAAGACCGGGCCTGAGCCAGTCAGGGTTGTCAACTGCCACTATAACTGCCCTTGCCTTAGTTCTTTCCGCAATTGCAGGCAGAAGTTGTACTGTTCCCGAATCCTGCGTGAGAAAAAGGATCAGGTCAGATTCCGGAAGATTCTTAGGAAGAAATTCCTCAGGTTCATCAACGATATCCGGCAGTTTGATTGAAAAATTCACTTCAGTTACAGCCCATTCTCTGGGTCCCTTTTCCTTAATTGTTTTAACAATCCTCTGCCCGTACCAGTCTTTTGTAAATGCTGAAATTCTCATCAGAGACTATACTTTTTTCTATCACTTAATTCAGCAATCTTTCCATCATTCCAGCCTGCGACATTCTGATAATAGCCTGTAATCCTTGACCAGTGCTGAATCGGCTTTCCGTTGTAGGGTAAGTCTTTTTCGTATTTCCCTGCACATGCAATGGAGCACACAACATCGCCGTCTTTGACCTGCTTTAGATTCTTTCCCTTCCGCAAACAGCGCATTTTATGCTTTTCATCTTAATTGCAGAACTTAGTCTGCAACCTCAACCGACTTTATTGAGGGAACATTCTTCTTTATTGCCTCTGCAACAAAATTCTGCATGGTCATCTGTGAAAAGGGACAGCCGGCACAAGCACCCTTCAGTCTGACCTTCACAACATTATCCTTCACATCCACAAGTTCTATGTCCCCCCCGTCAGCCTGCAGGGCAGGCCTTATCTCCTTTATAACATTTTCTACTTTTTCTTTCATAATCTAAGTTATGGTAATATGAGAATATTATTTAAATACCTCCCCCGTCTCTTCTGACCATAGCAATAAATCAAGTTCGTCCATAGGAATTCCAATTTTTATTGAAAATTCACACATCTTATTCTCTATTTCAATATATTTTTTCTCGGAAATATTTTTCGGAACTTCATCAATTACCCCGAGATTTTTAAGATTTTTTAGTATGTGCCTGTCAAGTATTGCCATATTTTTTCCCAACCCGATGTTTCTGAGAAAATGACTAGCCTCTTTAAATCCAATCCCCGTTACATTCTTCACGAGCCATTCTCTCAATTTTTCATTGTCTCTGAATTCCCTGATTTTTTCCTTTATTCTTATCCTGTTATCCCCTGAAAAAAATTTCCTCGCAGATACGATGAATCCTGCCTTATTCCTGTGGAACCGGACGCCTTTAAGATAATAAGAAATCCTCCCTTCACTTCCGGCGTAGAGTTCCCCGCTTTCTACAAGCCCGGAAATCGCCCTGTCACATGCCTTTGCATTTGACTGCGGGGTGCAGATGCAGAAGCACAATTCTGCAAAGATTTTTTTGTTGGACCCCCTGAACACTTCTTTAAACTCATTGAGTCTTTTCCCGATTATGCCCTTCCGAGGTGTATATGAATTTTTTAAATTTACCAAATCTGATTGTTTAATTTCACTCATTGAATTTCAATTAGAATTTGCCGCAAGGCAAATTCCTTTTTCTTTGGGAATGTGGCAGAGCCATTGGCTCTGACACGTGTCTGAACCCATTGGGTTCAGCCACATGCAAACACTTTCTTTCCCGAATGAGCCGAAGGCTCATTGGGCCCGAATTTCTGCATTTGGCAGAAATTGGGCACAAAAATTCGCATAGCGAATTTTTCTTGCCCAAAAATTCCTTTGGAATTTTTCGGGTTCTAAAAGAAAGGGTTTGCTACCAAGGCTCCTTCTTCAGGTTCCATAGCCATGCAATGAAATTTCCGGATATGTGAACAAGAGGGGTTATTATTATAAGGATGAGAAAGTAGTTTTCATTTATTGAACCGGTTAAAAGCCATGCAAAGAAGAATGCACCGAAGACAAAATTCAACTGGTCGAGAAGCGGTGCAGGATCTCCCGGTGCCAGACCAACCCTCCTTTTCACAAAACTTGCAGCCATGTCGCCTATTATCGTGCCAAGGCTTAGCATAAACGCAAGTTCGAGAGACATATGCGGCAGACTTAACGGCTCATTGAAAAAACCCTGCAGGAATGTAGCAGATTCCTGCCGGATGCTCATCTGAACAAGCCCAATCAGAGAACCGGCAATAATCCCTGAGAAAAATCCCCTCCACGTTTTTCCATCACCAAAAATTCTAATCCCCTGAAATGTCCTGCCGCCATCAATTGGTGTTCCATATTTCCGTAGAAATTTTATCTTTGAAACATTTAGCGGGGTGGAATTTGCAAAATATGCGGGCAGTATAAACCACAATGCTTCAACAATTTTTGTCAGATACATCTTTTAGAGCATTTATTTAAATAATTCCTTGCAATCATTAAATAATCATACGATCAAATAAATACTTCAATGAAATCAAAAATTCTATTGATAGTCTGCGACGGGATGGGCGACAGGCTCATTGATGGAAGAACTCCTCTTGAGGCTGCAAAAAAGCCGAATATGGATAGAATTTCTGCCAAGGGTATAAACGGGATAATGGATACTGTAGGAGTAGGAATCCGTCCTGGGAGCGATACATCCCATCTCTCTTTGTTTGGCTATAATCCGTTTGAGGTATATACTGGAAGGGGTCCCTTTGAGGCAGCGGGTGCAGGAATTGAGATGAAAACAGGGGATATTGCATTAAGGTGCAATTTCGCAACGATAAAGGATGGAAAGATTAGTGATAGAAGGGCTGGACGGGACGAATACGGTCTTGATGAACTTTCCAGGGATATTGACGGGATGAGAATACAGGGTACTGAACTAATATTCAAAAGATGCAAGGGGCACAGGGCAGTTCTTGTTCTCCGCGGAAGGGATTTATCCCCTTGTGTCAGCGATACTGATCCTGAAAAACCGGAAATTCTGTATAAAAAATCAACACCCCTGGATAAAAATCCAAATTCAAAGAAAACTGCAGAGATTCTGAATGAATTCACAGAAAGAACTGTGAAAATCCTTTCAGACCATAAGATAAATAAGGAACGCGTAAAAAACCGGAAGTTGCCCGCAAACATACTTCTTTCAAGGGGCGCGGGAGTAAAGCCCGAATTGCAGTCGCTTGGGGAGAGATATGGATTAAGGGCTGCATGCATCTCAGCAACATCACTGATAAAGGGCGTTTGCAGGACTATTGGAATGGATGTCATAGAGGTTGATGGGGCAAACGGCCATATAGACTCGAATATCCACCTAAAGGCGGATGCAGCAATCAAAGCCCTGAAGGATTATGACTTTGTATTCCTGCACATAAAGGGAACGGACGAGGCTTCACATGATGGAAATTTTAATGCAAAGAGGGGCATGATTGAAAGAATTGATAATGAAGTGATAAGGAGGGTATTGCAGAATTCAGGGGATATAACAATCGCTCTTACAGCAGACCATTCTACGCCAATAAATTTGAAAGAGCATAGTGCAGACCCCACGCCAATTGCAATTCTCGGGGATGTCCGAACAGACCTTGTGAATTCCTTCAGCGAAAGGGACTGTTCCCGCGGGGATATTGGAAGAATCTGCGGCAGGGATTTAATGAATATACTACTTGACATCAGCAACAGGGCAAGGTTGTTTGGCGCGTGAAATATGAAAAATAATATTTCTTCCCAAGAAACAGATGCAGGAATTTATTGCCAAAAGGCAGTGAAGAGATAAAACAAATGGAGTAGGGGCTGGAAAAATAACATTTGCAGTAATCTCAAGGGCGGATGGTAAAACTGGTGAAAGGATCTCTACAGGGATTGTATGGGGTTTTGGAAATGCTAAATAGGGATTGTCGCTGAAGACCATAATCAAATAACAGAAAGGGAATTAAAATCAAATCTGAAGAAAAAAATTGAAGAAATAGAATTTCAATCATTCTTTTGTGGTATTAGGTGGGAATTTAGTGTATTCGCAGAGATTGCCATGCTCACATAATGACGAATTGCAATTCTGGCAAATCAGTTTGCATAAATTATTTATTCCTGTATAACCCCCAGTCATCCAATCTATAGTTCCTTTTTCAAATATAGCAACTCGTTTTTCTTGGTCCATTGTTTTGTTATATATATATATATGTCTGAACGCAATCTGATTCACTTGATATTAAACCACGGAATATCCCCCTACTATAACAAAATGTAGAGAATGCTGGTTTAGTATTTATATCTTTTTCAGTTTCTCTACATGTTTTTTCCATATCCGCACTACACCCAAACTCGTACTCAAAGCTGTTTCCATAGCAGACTTTGTTCCGGGGGCAGAACTTCTTGAAAGAATCCTTGCTCTCAGTTGTTGATTTTATTTCACAGACACATTTTTCTCTGCTCTC
>JAKFXM010000003.1 GCA_021731385.1 Methanobacteriota archaeon | reverse complement strand
GACACAACCGAGCCTCAAAGGCTCGGGTGTGTGTCAGAGGCGAAGCCTCTGCCACAAGCCTCTCGGCCACACAAAAATTCGCATTGCGAATTTTTCTTGCCCAAAAATCGCAAAGCGATTTTTCGGGTCTAAAGGGTTTTGGCACCTAATCAACCCTACTCTCACTTCTATCTATATTATCTCCTCAATATATCTTCTATAATCTTTGCATATGCGGGTCTTGTTATGAAAATTCCGGTTAATACCCCAAGTATTGTGACAAATGCAAATCCCTTTAAAAGCCCTGCCCCGACACTCATTATAGGCACCATTACTGCTATTATCGTTGCTGCGGCGGTAAATATTATGAAGAATGCCCTCCGTATCCTCTCCCCAACGCCTATGACCCTTCCCTGCATCAATCCCCTCTTTATTGTCTCGTCAGTAATTATAATCTGGTTATCTACGCCGGTTCCTACGGCTGCGATTATACCGGCAACAGCAGGAAGGTCAATTTCCCAGTTTATCAATGCAGCAACTCCGAGAATTATTATAATCTCACTAAATCCCGTAATCAGCACCGGCCCTACAATGAATAATTTCCTGTATCTCAGGAATATAACAAGTGCAACTGTAAGCATTGCAAGTAATCCTGTCAGGAAGCTGTATTTCAGGAATATTGCACCAAGCGTAGGCGGGGTTGTTGACTTTGATTTAATTATTGCCTTTGCAGGCAGATTTCCTGATGTCAGCAGAATCTGATTTTTCTTTACTTCTTTTTTTGCATCTTCGGGTGTTGCTGCAGATCCGGATATCTGGGCATTATACTTGCACTGCGTGCATGGGTCGCAGTTCAGTCTTGGCGAGGACTGCAGTCCTGTAAGGCTCTGCACCCATTCATCATATGAACCTGTTCTTGGTTTTCTTTCTGTTGTAAGGTTAATTTCCTCAAGTTCATTCCTGATTTTTTCAGAGATCTGATCTTCATCGGCAGCAATTATTACATGGTTATATCCCATTGGTATCGGGAGATTCAAAACAGAAGAAGAATTTTCAATTGCAAGAACAGGAATCAGGGAGCGGTTTTCTATTACTGTGATGTAAGAATCGCCATAACCATAGTTGTCACTTATTCCCTCATTAAGAATTCCGTATGTGCCATTTGTCATAACGATGATAGTATTTTCTGGTCTGTCAAGAAACATGTCAATTGGTCTTCCCATTTTGTCTTTTCCAACGGAGCAGAATCTGTCTCCTCCAGAGATGCTGTTGCGGATTGAAACAAACCACTGTGAAGGGGTTCCTCCTGCGACCCCGCTTCCCTGTAGCCCCAGGTCAACGGTAAGTTCCGAGCCCTCCATTGCAAGTTCCCCGTCTATTCTTACCTCAAATCTTGCCTGCTGCTTTAGTATGTTTTCAATGTCCCTTATCTCTGACGGAGATGCGCCGGCGATCTGGATTAGTATATACTGATCACCCCATGGCCTTACAGGAATATCCCTAAGCCCCATGGCATTAAGCCTGTTCTCTAAAATTCCCTTCTCAACAGACATAGTATTCTGGTCAACAGGTCTTTCAAGTTCCAACTGCATCTGCACACCACCTGCAAAATCAAGGCCATAATCCAGGCCGTTTCCAAACCCCATACCTTTTTCCTTATTTACAGGGATAATATTTGAAATTAGCAGCAGTGATGCAACTATGCAAAATGCCAGTAATGACACCCTCCAGTTCTTTAAAATGTTTTTTAAATTAATCATTTTATCTGCTTTTTCCTTTCTTTGTTCTCAAGATACCACTTCAATATCCCTGTATTCATAAACCATGTCCCCATAATGTCAGCAAAGAGACCAATTAAAAGCACAGATGCTATGCTGCTTAATGTGGATATCTGGGTCATTGCAGTCGAAACGATAAGAATTACAACCATAACAGCCAATGTTGTCATCGTCATTGTCAATCCTGTCTTCATGGCATCGTCTATTTTCTCATTAATATCGCCTGTTTTTTTCTTCAGAACCCTTGCTGTGAGGAGTATATCCGTGTCGACAGAATAACCGATTAACATAAGTAATGCCACAAGCGAAGCCGGCTCTAGAGGAATTCCAAGGATACTCATCCCGCCCAGGGCAATTACCACATCTGTTGTTGCGGCAAGCATAACAGCAATTGATGGTATGAAATCCCTGAACGCAACAAAGATAACAAGAGCCATTAAAAGATAACCAATAGTAAGTGCCTGTATCCCCTGGTCCATAAAGGTTTTACCAAGTGTAGGCCCAACCGCCCTTATATTGATATTCCTTTTCTGCAGATTGACGGTTACTGTTGAATTTAAATAATAAGCAAGCGAACCTTCAAGATACTCCTTATTCAAATCAAGCCCCGTAATTTTCAGGGTATTTGTTTCCTTGTCGAATTCCAAATCAACCCTCTGCTTTAGCCTGTTTTCAAGCTTCTTTTTCAATTCTGCTGGCGGGGACTCCTTTAACTGTGTAGTTGCTACATCTGCCTCAAGTATCTCCCCCGCATATCCCCTCATTAGCGAAATTATGCCCGATTCATTGACGGCGGTCGTTGTTACCACTGTAAGCTTATTACCGCCTGTCTCAACATCCTTACCAAGATATACCGTTATATCTTCCAACCCAATGGATTTCAGGTCAGACTCCAAATTTTTCAGCGTTCCGGAATCAAGATTCCTGTCTGTTGCTATGTCTATCCACGTACCACCTCTGAAATCGATGCCTAGCGGAATTCCATTACTCAGTATGACAGGAATAAGAAGAATCGAGAGAACAATCGGTATGAACATAAGAACCCTGTAGGGCACCCTCTTTATCAATTGTGTATACATATCATCAAACATGGTAAGTATTTTGTAATTATCAGTTAAAAATTGTCTTATCTTGTGTCAAGTTTATAACTAATCGGTGATTGACATGTTCACAAAGATTGTAATCGGCGGAACATTTAACAGGATACATAAGGGACATACGAGCGTACTGAATACGGCATTTCAAATAGGCAGGTCGGTGGTCATAGGACTTACATCAGACAAATTTGCGAGCAGATTCAGGATTGAAAAGGTTTTTTCTTATGAGGGGAGGAAAGGAAATCTGGTAAAGGTTATCGAAAAATTCAAAAGACCGTATGAAATAATCGAGATAGACGATGCCTATGGAATTGCAACAATCGACCCTGAGATCGACTGCATCGTTGTCAGTGAGGAAACCCTCCTCAGGGCTGAGGAGATTAACGCGGTAAGATTCAAAAAGGGATTAGGGAAACTCACAATCGTTGTTGTTCCGATAGTTCTTGCCAAGGACGGCAAACCAATCTCAGGAGACAGAATTTCCTCTGGGGAGATTGATTCAGAAGGGAATCTGCTGAAGGCATAAAAATTAATGAGACACTATGCTACCTCACAGGCATTTTTTAATCGCGGGTTTGACTATAGCCCCTGTTAGCGTCGTTTTATTCCCTGAGAAGTCTCTTGAGGAAATCTGGGGTTGGGTTTTAATTGGTGGAATTTTATCAGCGTCAATCGATTTGGACATATATGCCCTTGTACTTTTGAAATCAAGAAAAGAAAATCAATTGACGCCTTTTAGAAATCCGATAGAAATATATCGAAATTTTGAATCATTCATGAATACAATATTCAAAACGGGTTTGTGGAAGATTGGATTAGTAACGCATCTCGCTCTTTCCGTGCTTATTGTTATATTATTTTATCTTTTTTCAAATACTTATTTTATACCTGCCGTATTAGGGGTGATATCACATATAATAACCGATATGCCGAATCTGCAAAGACGTGTTATATGAATTTGCAAGGCAAATTCATAGCTCCGGCACCTTTAGTGTCGGATTAAAATGAAAGTTCTAATAACCCTCGGCCCAACCCAGGAACCGATTGACTCAGTGAGATATATAACAAATGCAAGTTCCGGGAAGATGGGGGCAGAGCTTGCAAGAGAATCGATTTTTAGAGGAAATAAAACGACAATAATCTCCGGACCAGTTGAAATTCCGCTGCCTTCTGATGCAAAAATCATTAAGGTACGAACTGCGGAGGAGATGATAGATTCCACAATGAAGGAGCTAAGGAAGGATTACCAAATCCTTATTTCCACTGCTGCAATTGCAGATTATACCCCTGAAAGAATCGATGGGGGTAAGATAAAATCAAATAAAGGAGAATTAATTCTGAAACTAAAACCTACTCCAAAACTGACAGGACTTGCAAAGGAGAAATTTCCGGAATTGTTCATTGTCGCATTCAAGGCGGAATATGGAATTTCTAAAAAAGAATTAATGGAAAGGGCAAAGGGCAAATTGGAGAAGGAGAACCTGAACCTGATTATTGCAAATGATGTAAAGAAAAATGGATTTGGCAGCGACAAGACAGAGGTTTTTGTTATTGATGACAAGAACAGCAAGATTCATATAACAAAAAATTCAAAAAAGATAATTACTAAGAGGATATGGGATGTGATTGAGGAAAAATTGCATTAAATAGAAAAACTGCGGATTTATCTTTATAAGTTATTATTAATATTTATGGAAAAACGAGAAAAAATTAAAAAAAGTTCTATATCAAAATCCGAGTATGAATTAATAGAAAAAGTAAAAAATTCCATAATCACCTAAAGGAGAGATTTGATTTGTGATAAACAATCAATCTACCCCTTCGCAACCCCCAACGGCACTACCC
>JAKFXM010000195.1 GCA_021731385.1 Methanobacteriota archaeon | reverse complement strand
CGTAATTGCCGCTGGCGAAGTTGTGATGAGTGGAAAATCTAAAAACTCATTTGCACTTATCAGACCGCCGGGACATCATGCAACAAGAAACAGGGCAATGGGATTCTGCTACTTCAATAATGTTGCAGTTATGATAAGATTCCTGCAGGAGAAATTCAATCTCAAAAGAATATTTCTCTTAGACTGGGATGCACATGCCGCAAACGGTACAATGGACATATTCTATGACGACCCTACTGTTCTAAATGCGTCTATCCATCAGGATCCAAGGACATTCTATCCCGGAACAGGATTCATGGAGCAGATTGGCGAGGGTGAAGGTGAGGGATATACAATTAATATACCCCTCCCGGCAGGAACCGGGGATCCGGATTATGTATTCCTGTTGGAAAATTTCGTAATCCCTGTCCTGAAGAATTACAAGCCGGAATTAATCGTTCTTTCAGCAGGGCAGGATTCCCATAGAGATGACCCGATCTCAGGGCTTGAACTCACAGAAGAGGGCTATGGAAAAATGACAGAATTAATGCTCGACTGCGCTGATAAATTCTGCAATGGCAGGATTGTAGTTGAATTGGAGGGCGGCTACAATCTCAATGCACTTGCAGTCTCAAATTATAGGATAATTTCCGCACTGCTCGGCATAAGTAAAACTACTGAAATTTCAGGGAATGTAAGGGGATCGACTATGGAGATATTGAACTCCCTGAAGGGGATTTTCCGGAACTACTTCCCTTTGTAATGTTCTCAACCTTTATCTTAAACATAAGGGTTTTGCCGGCAAATTCGTGATTCAGGTCTACCGTTATTGTTGTTTCGTTTACTGCTATGACCCTTATACCCTCATAGTCCCTGCCAACCTCCGGATTTGCTGTTATTATTATCTCATCATCCGTAACACTCACCATTGCATTGCCAAGCATTGTATCAAGTACTTCATTTTCGGCGGGATTATGCGTTATATCCACAACAGTATCTGTTAAATTTATTGATACAGTATTATTAGTAAGATTCAGCACAGTCACCGGCCATGTAACACCCGACATTGTGAATGATTTTCCAATAACGGGGTCCATTCCGGTACCTGTTTTGAATTCCGCAGGGGATATGTCCACAATCCTTGAATTATTCGTTATTCTGGTTACGGTCAGGGACCATAAGGCTTCAGAAACGGTGAAATTCATACCCACAAACGGCTGTTTTCCAACTACGGTTAAGAATCTATCAAGCGTAACATTCTGTGTGCGCGGACTCTTCTGGGTTCGATTGACCTTCTCTACAAGTTTTGAATCGTATTTGCCATACCCAAGTGTCGGCGGGATTTTGACGGTCTTTTCTTCACCTATCTTCATTCCAACAACAGCATCATCAAACCCGGCAATTACCTGTCCTGCTCCGACCTTGAATTTCAGGGGCGGGTATTTTCTTGCAGGGTCATAAATATTGTTCTCAATTGCAACATCCCTGTATGATGTATCAAATACAGTGCCATTCTCGAAACTTCCTATATAATTAACCTCAATTGTGTCGTCCTTCTCTACTACAAACTGCAGATTATCCGCAATATTGGCGATTGTTGTAGTTGTTGCAGGCATAGATGTCGGTGTTATTTTCGGCAATTGATTGATTGCTACAAATGCAATAACTACTATCAAAATTCCAATAATTATAATTCCAGCCAGTAATGTTTTATTGTTTGCCATTCTTAGATTGACCTTTAATTTATCATTTTACTGATATATATAACCTTATGATATGACAATTTTAGACCAATTACTAAAGAAATATAGAAAGGCTCATTTTTCATTGATTGATCCAGATAAACAGGAGCCGGAAGAAGCTGGAAAAAGGGCAGGAATCTGTGAGAATTATGGAACGAATGCAATAATGACAGGCGGTTCTACTGTAAGAGACAGAAAATCTGTTTATGACACTATAGAGGCAATAAAAAAGAATGTCAGAATTCCTGTAATCCTGTTTCCAAATTCTGCAGAATCTATTTCTGAAAATGCGGATTACATATTCTTCATGTCATTGCTGAATTCAAGGGATGAGAGATTCCTGATTAGGGAACAGGTTAAAGGAGCATCCTTGGTAAAGAGATGGGGCATTGAGCCAATATCTATGGCTTATATTGTAGTCAGCACAAGCGAAAAGCCAACAATGGTTGAAACGGTTGCAAAACTTGACAGGATTGGTGAGAATGATATTGAAAAGGCAGTGGATTACGCACTTACAGCAGAATATCTTGGAATGGAATGTATCTACTTAGAGGCGGGTTCTGGTGCGGAAAAACCAGTTCCTAATGAGATGATCCATGCTGTTCGTAAAGAAGTGGATATACCGATTATCGTGGGCGGTGGGATAAAAAGTGCAGATATTGCCAAGGAAAAGGTAGATTCGGGGGCGGATGTAATTGTGAATGGCACGGCAACTGAGGAAAATCTGGGGATTATCAGGGAGATAATTCGGGGGATTAGGTAGATGTCCTTGTTATAATCCCTCCCCAATCCATCTCGCAAATGTAATAAACCCCGTATGTGCTAACATTCTTGAATAAGGCCGAACAACCTTCATGTCCCAATTTCGAACAAGGCACTCAATAGTTTCATGCATAAATCCATTTAATTCATCGCAGAATTTCTTTGACTGTTCTATGCTTGGTGAGTAGGATACAAGAAAACCATCAACACTTAAACTTTTTTTTGCGTGCCCTGCAACCTTCCAGGGCTCAGGAAGATCCAGAACAATTAGATCAAGTTCCTTTTCATCAATTCCTTCATATATGTTCTTCATCTTTATCTCAATATTGTTAATTCCATATCTTTCAAAATTTTCCTTCGCAATTTTTGCAAAATCCTCCCGGATTTCATATGAAATCAGTTTTTCAGGAGCAATAATATTTGCAAGAAACATTGACAGGATTCCTGAGCCAACACCTGCCTCTAAAACCCTGCTGTTGCTGTGAATCCCTGTCCATCCTGCGATCATGGCACAATCCTTCAGGGATATTGCCTGTGGTCCTCTCCGGGCCTTTTCCATGAAGTCAGGAATTCCCGGCTTAATGATAAAGAATTTCCTGCCCATTTGGGTCTCTATGGTATCGCCGAATTTTTTCCTTGAGAGTTCATCAGCCTTTATGACACCATAATTGGTATGCACATCAGCAGTGCCTTTCACCATATACTTCCTACCTTTTTCATCCACCAAGAGATACATACTTAATAAATAAGAAAATGACAAATAATATACCCCAGAAGATGCAACACGAAAAAATTTCAGACATGTCCGGAGAAGGACTGCTGAATCTTGCAGAAAAAAGGATATTCTCTCTTAGCATCAGGGATATTGCATCGGCCCTCGCGTATGAGAATATGCGCTATGGCATTGGGAAGATGATGTATGCATTGAATAATAGTTCTGTGTATTGTGTCTTCGGTCCTGATGCAACCATAACAAGAAATATCGAGAGATGGTCTAGTGGATTCGGATATGGCGCCCTGATAAGATGGGCTGATACAGGTGTTTTCTTCCCGGAGATGAGGCCAAATGGCTGCGGCATGGCGTTGGTGAAATTGGACGAAATGCCTACAAGGGAGGAGATGATTGAAAGGATTTCTGAGATCGGACTTTCGGACATCTCATTTAAGGGCGTCAAACTCAGGCCGGATTTTGGAAAGGGAAATCACTTCCTCGAATTCTATAAGACAATAGATGTTTCTCCGGACATAAGGGATATCATGCCAAATGACTGCAATTATGCAATGCTTCACGGCTCAGCCCCTGAAAAAAAGGATGATCTTTATAACACGGAGAATGACACGCAAATCCGGACCCCCTTAGGAAAAATCTCTGTTCTTGAAGGAAGTGCAGGTAAGGCATATTACAGAAGATGGATTAAATACGAAAAATTCTGCAAGGACAGGAGGGAATTCCTTATTAAGAAGGTTGTTGGAAAATGCAGGATTATATCAAATTTCACGCATCAGGGCATGTTCTCGGAAAATGAGGTGAGGCTCGGATGTTATGACACAATGGATAACTCACAAAAAGGCAGGGCGTTATTCCCGGTTGCATTGAGGTGGGATCATCCGGTATATATATTTAAAGGCAAAAAAAATCTTTCAGGCGAGGTTATGGGCAGGCTTGGTTTTGACAGCAGGGCGGATGAACTTGGTATAAGAGAAAATTTAAACAAAACAAACATCCTGCCGCATGGGGGCGGCTACAGGGTGGAGATAAACTACACAAAGATAAGCGTTATGAAGACGCCCATAGGGAATAGTTTTATCATAAGAGGTGCAAAAAAAGGTATTTCAAAACTCGGGGAGATAATGATGATGAACCCGCATGAAATTCCTTATAATTACCGCGGAATGAGTGTGATAGGCAAGATTATGGAATACGACCTCGCAACGCCCGTTGCAAAACTGCAGCCATTAATTACATTGAAGATATAGCAAATTTTCTTCTTTAGTGTTTTAACAGAAAGTATGCGATTACCATTAGCACCATCATCAATAAAGAAACAATCAATAGCGAATTCCTGTCAGTTCCAAATGCAATCGGAATGGGACCTATAAAAATTATTGCACCACCCTTTAAGGAGGATTGGTCTGAAGTGGTACTTGAAAGCAGAATTCCGGTGGTTAATGCAATAAATCCTATCAATATCAGAAGGATGCCAATAGTTACCAGGCACTGAAC
>JAKFXM010000005.1 GCA_021731385.1 Methanobacteriota archaeon | reverse complement strand
AGCCTAGGGCTTGAGAACAGGGATTAGGGGGCTATGGAAAATTTTCTTGATGCTCTGTAATTTTGATTATATGATTTTGCTATGCAAAATCATAGCTCCGACACCTTTGGTGTCGGATTACAGAGCAGTTAAGATTTTGCTAAAGCAAAATCTTCTTGAACAATTTTTCCTATCTCTATTATTTCCTTAAAGTCTACCCCACTGCCTGAGATTATAAAGACCGTATTGCCCTTCAGGAATACCACCTTATTAACCTTGCCTGTGCTTATTCTGAAAGACCCATCACCCAATTCATTTGTATCAGAGATCTGTTCGTTATCCTTTAGTCTTGAACGCAATAAACCATAAACATCCACTCCTGAAATAAAGGATGGTGATGTGGATAACTCAAGACTCCTGCCATTACTCTCGAATGTTACTGAACAAATATCACCTTGAATCTTTACAAGATTTGAAGGACTAACCCATTTATCACCAATAACAGATTCAAGATCGTTTTCTGTAAGGAACTGGTCGCATTTTGTTCTTTCCCTGAGTTCTGATACCCCTGGTTTATATTCTGGGATATTATTTGAGAAATAAAAATAACCACTTAGAAAGATAACCATTACAGCCGCCCCAGCCAAAATTAATCTCTTATCCATATTCTACCTGCTTCTTGATGTTCTGTAATTTTAATATGAATCTGCTTTGCAGATTCATAGCTACGAAACTCTTTAGAGTTTCGTATAATATGATTTTGCAAAGCAAAATCATAGCTATGAATTTCCAAAGGAAATTCATATAATTACAGAACAGTTAAAATTTCCCGATGGGAAATTTTCTTGATTTTTTGTGGCAGATGCTGTTTACAACCCTCTCCTTGAAATCCGCAAGGATTGCCATGTAATTTATCGCAGCATCATATGGGGTTCCATGATGGCTGAAATAACAATGAACATCGCCATCGCCCCAGCCCTTGGTGCACATGTAGTAGAAATGGTCCCCCGTCAGCAGATGTCTCCAGATTTTCATGAATTCCGGATTCCCGCTTTTCCTGACAATTCCTTCCATATTCTTTAATTCTGAAAAGCAGATCCTCTGCATGTGATTGCCAAGCCATGCTGATGCATCCCTTTCCATATCAGCCCACGAGACTGTTTCATACCATGGAACCCTTATCTCCCCGACGCTTTCATATCTGCTTATGACCTCCGAGGGGGTTGCAAATTCCAGATTCTCATGTTTCAGTATTTCAGAGGGCAGAGATTTCAAAAACCAGAATATTCCTGTATCCTCCCACTGATGCTCGCCGAATGTTTCATAGTCCATGAATATGTTTATTGTATCGCCACGGGTTGTGGAAAGCCATGCAGCATACTTGTCGGCTGTAAGGGGCCACTCATTCCACCATCTGGCTGAGAATCTATAACCAATGTCGTCACTTAACTTGTAATTCCTGAGAAGAATTTTGAGATTTGAGTCTTTGGGTTTATAAAGGTAATTCGGAGACTTCCAGCCCTCAAGAATCCTTTCTATGCCCTCTGTCATTATTGCCTTGAAGCCAAGTTTTTCAACATCCCTTGCAATCTCATCATGGTAGAGGAGTTCTGTATTACGGAACACATTGGGCTTAACATCAAAAAGATCTTTCATCATTTGCCTGTGTTCACTTACATCCTCCCTGAATTCTGTTCTGTCTTCAAACAAACTTGAAAGTGAATGATAATAGGTTTCGCCTAAAAATTCAACGCACTTGCTATCAGCCATTTGCCTGAATTCCTCCAGAACATCCTTATCCCACTCCTCGGCCTGTTCTATAAATGTTCCGCTTAATGAATAACTCAATTTGAATTTCCTTTTCTGATGCTTAAACTGGTCTATTAATTCAAGGATTATCTTGTTTGTCGGATGATAGCACTTATTGGCAACCTTTTCAAAGGTGTATTTGTTCAATGGCCTGTCAAAGTACAATTCAACGAGTTTTGTCTTCTGTCCCTTTCCGTTCTCAGGCCAAAACCACTTCAACCTATGAGGTTGATGCACCTGAAAATAGATACATATTGAGGTCATTTTTTGTTGTAGTTTAAAAAGATATATAGTTCTGCATAAACCCGGAATCACATCATTCTTATCAAATCGTTTACCCTCACCCTAGTCTTCTCAATTAGTTTTTTCCTCAATTCGTCAGCAAAAAGCATTTCATTCTTTATTTTCTGGAAATCCCATGCGAGAACCGCATCGCCTATCACAAGCCTGACCCATTGCTCAAAGTCGTTTATGTTGCCTCTAAGATGGTAATGCAGGGATTGGATTTCAACCCTCTCCAGTATGTTGCTGAAATCTATTAATGTGTTCGCCCTGAAACCGGTATATGACACATGATTGTTCTTTGAGGTATTAAAATAGAATGCCTCCCCAGACAATACCCTGCGGAGATACCATTTCGGGTCTCCTTTGGATTCGGACATCCTGAAAAATTTCATTATGTTCCCGCTTACGATGGAATTCTGTGATATGTGTATGTTCGGCCATATTCTTGAGTCAGGGGTAATCCTGACATTAATGCCGATGTTGCAGTTTGGCCCGACTATCGAATTCTGGTTTATCTCAAGCCTTGACGAGGATACGCATCCTTCCGCGACTATGCAGTCCTTAAGGATTGACCCATTGCCTATTATCGAGTTTTCGAATAATATTGAATTCCTAAGATCGGAATTTTCTTTTATTTTACAGCCGTTCCCAATTACTGTTCCCCCCACTATGCAGTTATTTTCTATAACTGTATCATTGCCGATTACAATTGGTTCGATTATTTCAACATTTTTGCCGATCTCGACATTCTCGCCTATTGAAATCCCGATCTTGTTTTTCTCCAGCATCCACTCCAATGCCCTGATATAACCGTCAACCTTCCCTACATCTGTCCAGAAACCATCAACAACACATCCATAAAGAGAACCTTTCTCCAGCAGAATTGGAAACATATCCTTCGCAAAATCAAATTCCCTATTTTCCGGAATGAATTTCAATGCCTTGGGTTCAAGTACATAGACCCCGGTATTTATTAGATTACTGAAGCAATTCCCCAAGGGCGGTTTCTCGCAAAATCTTTTTACCTTGCCAATATCTTCAAGTTCAACAATGCCATAATGCCATGGATCATTCACTGACATTACTGCAATTGTGCACAAGCCTCCGGAGTTCTTGTGGAAATTTATCAATCTTCCTAGGTCTATATCGGTTATATTATCCCCCTGGATTACCACTATCGTATCATCGAGATTTTTTATATTTTTGACCGAACCTGCAGTGCCAAGCGGGTTTTCTTCTACAGGATAGAACAGATTTACACCATAAGAACTGCCATCACCAAAGTACTTCATAATCTGGTCTTTCAAATAGTTTGTGGTTAGATAGATGTCAGTAAGACCATGCCCCCGGAGGTACTGGATTATGTAGTGCAATATGGGCCTGTTTAGAAGGGGTAGCATTGGTTTTGGCTTTGTAAATGTCAGTGGACGAAATCTGGTTCCAGTGCCGCCTGCTAAGATTATTGCTTTCATTTAAGTTTTCCTCTTTTATTTTTTATATTCAAAAGTGCTTATGCTATATGTATAATTTGTATTGCGTTTTCCGCGCAACAAAGAAAAATTAAGAATTTTTGTCTCATTTTTATAAAAATAAACTTTTGTATATTCATAATTTCTCTATGGCAATAATCCATCTGCAATTCCCCTTACAAGGTCTGTCTTTGTAAGAATGCCAAATTCAGGCGATATCACGGGAATTCCGGAGATTTTATTATCAAGCATTATTTTTGCTGCCTCCCCCACAGTTGTTTCAGGTCTTATGGTTATAGGATCCCTTGTCATTACCTGTTCGACAAGAAGCCTTTGTATGTACGCCTGCGGAAATTTGTCTATTACCTTCCTGAATGTCTTAAGTCCCTTGGCAATGTCTCTCTCTGTTAATATCCCTGCAATCATCCCCCTGTCAAGGACAAGAAGCCTGTGAATTTTCTTCTCCAACATCAACTTTCTTGCAGAAACCAGGGTATCACCGGGATTTGTCATAATCGGATTTTTTGTATAAATTTTCTCAACCTTCTTCTTTGATTTCAGGATATTTTTCACAAGGTCTGTTTTAGTAAGAATTCCGATTACCTTATCATTTTTGACAACGGGCAAAGAGGAGAATCTGTTTTCAAGCATAATTCTTGCAGCATCCCCGATATTTCCATCTGCAGGAATTGTCTTGAGTTTTTTTGTCATTGCGGCAGAGACATGAATGTGCGCAGTCTTTAGTTGTCTCTCCCTTCCGGTTCCAAGTCGTTTTGCAATATCCTCTTCAGTTATAATGCCAATAACCTCGCCCTTTTCAGTAACCAAAAGCCTTGAAATCTTCTTCTTAGTCATCAGTTCCATGGCATCGTTAATGCTCTCATCCTTGTCAACCTTTATCAGTTTATCAGACACCTTTATCATCTTTCACCCCTCCAAGTTCCTCTATAATATCAATCACCGTCATAAGTGCAGAAAACCTACGGTTCGCGGCCGAGCTTTGCTCGGGCGCGTGTCCGACCGAAGGTCGGCCACATTCCGCCCTTATCACCCGAAAAATCCCTACGGGATTTTTGGGCCCAATTTTTGCATAGCAAAAATTCGGGACCCTACCTTTCCCTTTGAATTTCATTCATAAATTTGGTTTTTGGGAATGTGGCAGACA